>JABDJB010000001.1 GCA_013003425.1 Gammaproteobacteria bacterium
TGCCGGCGAGCTTTGACGACTTCGTTACCTGCCTCGACGACAGCAACCAGGGCATCAACGTCACGCTCACGCCACTGGACAGCAACTACAACGTGATTACCGACCGGTTCGAACCGGTGGGCATCGACGTGAGTGACGAGACCGTGGTTGACGTGATCATGAATCCCGTCCCGCCACCGACTGAACCCACCACTGATGGCTTCACGTTTGCCAGCGGCTTTGACAAGGGCTTCCGGACCAAGTACCTCTCAGCGGGAGTCTGGGCCAACGTAGAGTCCGGCGTTGACGGCAGCCGCGGCGCCTACACCGGCGTCGAGGCCGGCGTACCTGTCACGCTGTTCGGTCAATCCTTCGAACTGGCCGGCATGGAAGCCGGCGGCAAGGCGCAACCCTGGGGTGGCGACTGCCTGTTCGAAACCGATCTGTCGCTGCTCGGGGCAGTGGTACTGGCTGGCACGACGGAAGGCCTGCCATGCAATCCGCTCACCGGTGAGGGCTTCGCCTCTTACTGGCAGGTTGGCGGTTCAACTTGCCCGACGGCAGCTGGCAGCAACTGCTTCCGCTGGAATCCTGACGACGACGACGAACGCGACAGGTACAACCAGTGCATGCGCGAATGCTGGGCCATTGGTACCGGCAAGGGTGGCAACAAGCAGTTCATGGTCGGTCCAGTGCCAGTCAATGTGGATTTCTCCGTATCCGGGGCATCAGGCCTCACTATAAGGGCTGAAGTGCCGTGCGGTGACCACAGCAACCTGGACACGTCAGCGTTTGAAGCCAGCGCGGGACACTGGGCCAGCATTGGCGCAGACGTCAAGGCAGGCGTCGGCTTCAGTATCGCCTCGGCAGGTGTCGGTGGCAGCGCCACGCTGATCCAGAATGATCTGATCGGCCGCGCAGTAGCGGATCTCGACAAGATGAATGCGACTGACATCAAATTCACCGTTGGCAGTGACCTCGTCAACACGCTCACGGGGCCACAAGGCAAGATCTATGCCTATGCAAAGGTCACCATCGATTACTGGCTCGGTGACTACACGCTGAAGTACACCAAGAACATCCTCAAGCTTGGTCCGGCCAACGCACCACGAAAGGACGTGATCTTCTGTGCAACCGATGACACAACTGTGACGATGTTCTGAGGACGACACAATGAAAAGAACAACGATTCGCAAACTTGCAGGCCTGGGAACCTCGCTGCTGCTCGCCGCTGTCGTAGTCTTCATTTACGTCGACGGCCGGCAACAGCCTCCCGGGCCGGTTCTCGAGACTACTGTGGCGCTGCCGCAGCTGGCCTGGCAGGCCGGTGACGTGCAGCGCTACAGCGTTTCGATGCAATCGACCGTACAGTTAGAGCTCCTGCCCGAGCTGGGGCCTGTTGCCCTGGTGCAGGACATGGATGCCTTCCTTAACCTGCGCGTGTTCCCGGTGTCCGACACCGGGACCCGCGTGGGCTTTCAGCTCGATCAGGTTAACTATCGGGTCGCCGGCAACCCGGTAGCGGAACTGCAGCAGCGCCTGGCACCGCCATTCGTCGCAACCTTCGCGCCGGACGGCCGTATTGTCGATGTCGAGTTCCCGCAGGAAGTCGACGCGACTGAAAGGACCATGCTGGCCGAGATCATCCGCGCGGTGCAGCTGGTGCTGCCCGCTGCTGGCGAAACCCAGTTTGTCGACGGGCACCTGACCTGGACGGCGACCGAGACGCACAACACCGGCCAGTATCTTGCCCGCTACCAGCTTGCTGACGATGGCAGCATCGTCAAGGAAAAACTGCGCTACACGTCTGTCGACCAGTCGCTGGGCAATGCAGGACTGAAGCAGTCGGCTATCACCCTGCGGCTGGAACCCGGCACCAGCTGGATTACCACCGCACTGGCGGATGAGCATATGCTCATTGGCACCGGTGACAGCGCGGCAATCGACAACAAGCTGCGGATCGAAATCCAGCTGACAAATACAACACCGTCTGCCGACCTGGCCCTGTTGCAGGGGGCAAGCTGGCTGGCAATGCTGGCCGATGCCGAGAAAGCAGCGGTCGGCGTGGTACCCGAAGCAACGGAAGATGAGCTTGCATCGCTGCAGGAACGTCGCGCACAGCGCCTCGAAAGCCTGCTGGCCGACCTCAACGGCGACAAGGCTGATGACCCCACTGTTTTGCGAGAGATTATCGACTTACTGGTCGATGAGCCGGAGTTTGCCTACCGCGTTCGCGATGTGCTCGACGCGCCCGGGCTCAATGCTTCGGCCGAGCCGCGACTGATACACGCGCTGGCACGGGCCGGCACCCGACAGGCGCAGGAAATTCTCAGCTTCATGTCCGAGGACCCTGCCGAAGAACATTTCAACCGGATTCGTGCGGTGTCTGCGCTGGGCAGCACGGAGAAGATCAGCAAGTCCAGCCTCGATGCGCTGGTGCGCATGACGGAAATTGCGGACGTCAGCGGCAGCCCGTGGAAACTGCAGGAAACCGCCTTGCTGGCAGCCGGCTCTGTCGGCCGCCTGTCACGCGAGAACGATTTGCAGCTCGAAGGCGAAGTCAACGAACTGCTGGCTGGCAAGCTTGCCAGCGCCAGCGGCGAACGGGACATTGAAATCGCGCTGAAAGCAATCGGTAATTCCGCCGACAGCAGCTTCGCCGACAGCGTACAGCCGCTGCTGGATCATGGTTCACCGGCCGTTCGCGCAACCGCCGCCGAGACCATGGGACGGATAAAAGCCGACAACGCCGTGCAGGCACTAACCACACAGCTGCGGTCAGAACGCGACCCCACCGTCCGGGCATCGATCGCCGTCGGCCTGTACAAGGCCGGCAACGCCTCGACCGAATCACTGGCGCTGGTCAATTCCGCCATCGCCGGCGAACCGGTAGTCCGCACCCGTTTTTACATGGTGCGATACCTGGGCGAAAACCTGGAAATCTATCCCGATGCAATGGACACGATCGCTTACCTGGCGCGCAACGACCAGGCCAACCAGGTGCGCCGCTACGCCGCCGGCCTGGTACTTAAGGACCGCAGTAGTTAACAATGATGCGGGATAGCGAACGCTTCTTCGCTGAAGAGCTATAATTGGGTTATCCGGGTGGCCGGAGATTTGCGTGTCGCGCATCCTGCTGCAATTTATTCTTCTTGTGCTGGCGCTGGCTGCCGGCATCGCGCAGGCGCAGACGCTGTACCGGCTGGCGGCGGAGGCCACCTTCAAAAAAACCTGCATGGCGCCGTGCCGTTGTCCCGACTATGGCGAAGAAATCACGGTACGCGGCACCTTCGAACTTGGCGATGCGATGCCAGGTGACGTGTTCGACTTTCGCGAGATTTCCGCTCTCTACTGGACGCTCAGCGATCTGGACAATCCGTTACAGACCATTACCGGGTCGGGCGTTTACAAGGTCACCAATTTTGGTCAGAAACCGTTGCAGGAACTGCAGCTCGAGCTGTCATTCGACGGCGGGCCGCCGGTGCATTTTTTCAGCGATGCCGTACCACTGGGTAGCAAAGGGCCGGAAATCGACATCAAGGTGTCGCGTAATGGTTTCCATTGCTACGACACCATCATCCGGGTGATTGCCGCGCCGGTGCCGCCGGCGGAGATCACGCCGTATATGCTCAACGACAACAGCACGTTTCAACAAGGGTGTTTTGATCCGTGTGACTGCATCCTGGAAGAACCGCGGCCGATGACCGGT
>JABDJB010000002.1 GCA_013003425.1 Gammaproteobacteria bacterium
CGCTCGGATTATCGCGCATGTATCGCGATGACATCGAGCAAATCGACGCCGGCATGTTGCTTTATGATGCGTTCTACCGTTGGGCGCGAGACGCTACCGACGAGTCGCACGACTGGCCGCAACCCGACAAGCGGGGCTAAGCCATGGAGAACTTTTCGATGGATGACGGCGCAGACCGTCAATCCGCTCCGACGCTGGCGCAGGCGTTCATCGTCTGGTTACGTATCGGGCTGTTATCTTTTGGTGGTCCGGCCGCACAAATCGCGCTGATGCATCGCGAAGTGGTTGATATCAAGGGCTGGCTAAGCGAGAAACAGTATTTAAATGCACTGAGCTTTTGCATGCTGCTGCCGGGACCCGAGGCCATGCAGCTGGCGACTTATGCGGGCTGGCGTTTGCACGGTACCCTGGGTGGTTTGATTGCCGGGCTGTTATTCGTTTTGCCCGGGGCGATCGTAATGCTTGCCCTG
This sequence comes from Gammaproteobacteria bacterium, assembly GCA_013003425.1. Lineage (NCBI taxonomy): Bacteria > Pseudomonadati > Pseudomonadota > Gammaproteobacteria > Gammaproteobacteria bacterium. The sequence goes on from JABDJB010000002.1 coordinate 471, forward strand.
GCGCTGATATACGGCCTTTACGGCGATGTGCCGCTGGTCAATGCTCTGTTTCTCGGGGTCAAGGCGGCGGTGATTATTATCGTCATCGAAGCGCTGTTGAAAGTCGCCAGACGTGCGCTGCATCTGCCACAACACTGGGTAATAGCAATGCTTGCTTTCGTCGGCATTTTCTTTCTGGCTTTACCCTTTCCGCTGATCATAATCACCGCTGCCGCGTTCGGTTTCATGCGCGCTACTCGCGATGCCGTTAGTGAACAACCGGTCAGGGTAAAGGTTTCACCGGCACGCAGCCTGCTGATAACGCTGCTCTGGCTGGTGATCTGGGCGGCACCGATGTTGATGGTCGCAGCCTTCGACCAGGAGGGTTTGCTGCTCGATATCGGCATTTTCTTTTCCAAGCTGGCGGTGGTCACTTTTGGTGGCGCGTACGCGGTGCTGGCTTACCTTGGCCAGGATGTGGTTACCCAGTTTGGCTGGTTGACGGCCGGCGAAATGATGGACGGTCTCGGGCTTGCCGAAACCACGCCCGGCCCGTTGATCCTGGTGAACGAGTTTGTCGGTTTCCTGGCGGCATTCCGGGCAGGTGGATTCTGGTATGGATTGCTGGGCGCGGTGGTGACGCTCTGGGCCACCTTTACGCCCTGCTTCCTGTGGATATTTGTCGGCGCACCCTACATCGACTGGATCGGCTCGCAGGCACGCCTGCGTGGCGCCTTAACCGCGATTACGGCCGCGGTGGTCGGTGTCATTCTGAATCTTTCCATATGGTTTGCGCTGCACGTGTTTTTTGCACAGGTTTCGGTGCAGTCTTACGGACCGCTCGTGTTATGGCAGCCGGAGTTAGCTTCGCTGGACTGGCGCGTCATCGTGCTCGCGCTGTTGAGTGCGACATTACTATTCAGGTTTCAGTGGGGCATATCGCGCGTGCTGGTGCTGGCCTCGATAAGCGGTGTTGTAATTACGACATTTTTTGCCTGAACCTTTCCTGTCAGCGTGCGGCTCGCGGTATCGAGATCGACGTCTCGTTTTTTCACAAAATCCGGAAATTTTCGTGGATTTATCCTATTAAATACAGATTAGGAGTTAATTTGAATTTAATCAGATGATGATAAGAAAATATTTACTGGTTGCTGCGATTTCCATTTTACATCTGGGCGCGATTTCCGCATCCGCCGGGGTTTACAAATACCAGGATGAGAACGGTAAATGGCATTTCACCGATCAGCCGCCTAAAAACAAGGCAAACACCGCGGTTACCGCGACCACTACCACCAGCAATGTCAAGGCCGACCTCAAGGATAAGCTGCACCAGGCCTTCAAGCCCGCCTCGAAAATCGACGAGGCATCGCTTTCAGTGGTTACCGTTGTCACTACCGCTGGTTCCGGCTCGGGTTTTTTCGTCACCAGTGACGGGTACATTATTACCAATCGTCACGTGGTCAGGCCAACGACATCGAGCCAGGCGAAAGATACCAAAGCGCAGCTTGCCGAATGGAAACAACGGCTAGACAATTACAAGCTTGAACTCGAGGATGACGAGGAACGCCTCCAGGAGATGAAGCTGACCATCGACGAAGACCGCGATTACATGGAGTCGAGCCAGGCCTCGGAAACACACAAGTCACAGTACCAGCGTTATGTAAAACGCTATAAAAAGAACAAGGACATACACGAAGCCAATGTCAAAAAGTACCGCAAGCAGGAAAAGGAATACAAAAAGGAAAAGTCAGAGTTTGGATTCAGTAGTAGCCTGAGCAACTTTTCCAGGAAATTTACCATCACTCTGAAAGATGGCAAAAAATTGAAGGCGAAGCTGGTTAAGATCAGCAAGGATCATGATCTGGCGCTGTTAAAGCTGGATAACTACACCACGCCATATTTAACGCTATCAGAACAACGCTATCCAAAACAGGGCACCAAGGTTTTTGCAATTGGGAGCCCGTTTGGAATTACCGATGCGCTAACCACAGGGATTGTCACCAAGTCCAGCAAGAAGGCGCTTTTCACCGACGCCCAAATTTTGCCGGGTAATAGTGGCGGGCCATTGGTCAATGCCGACGGCGAGGTACTGGGTGTAAATACGGCGGTGTTATCGGCCGCACAAAACATGGATGGCCTGGGCGTGGCTGTTTACGCATCGCATATCCGCAGTGAATTCGCGCGTAACCTGGGCGGCAAGCTTTAAACTATTAAATTTATTGGAATTCTGCCCGGCCCTGGTCAGTCTTCAATCACGTAGTGCAAGATTTCCACCACCTGTGCCGGTGTCTCGGCCCAGGCCATCGCGGCGGCGTCAACTTCCTTAAGCGGATGCACGATATCCTCATCGTGCAGGGTGATGTAGGGCTTGCCGATCGCAGCGCAGTAAC
>JABDJB010000003.1 GCA_013003425.1 Gammaproteobacteria bacterium
GCTGCCCCCTATGCAAAGCACCAGCCGGAAGCGCAGGCGCTGGCGCAACAACTGATGATCATCGATACCCATATTGATGTGCCTTACCGGCTGCAGAGCGAATACGAGGATGTAACCCAGGCCACGCAGAAAGGCGACTTTGATTATCCGCGTGCAATGCGTGGCGGGCTCAACGTTCCGTTCATGTCGATCTACATACCGGCACGCTACGAACGCGAGGGGGGCGCCAGGGACCTGGCCGATACACTGATTGACCTGGTTGCAGAGCTCGAGCGACGCGCACCAGACAGGTTTTCCGTAGTGGTCAGCACGGATGAGCTCGAAGGATTAATGCAGCGAGGGCTTATAGGCCTGGCGATGGGCATGGAAAACGGATCGGCGATCGAAGGTGACCTTGAGAACCTGCGTCATTTTTATAACCGTGGTATCCGCTACATCACATTGACGCATTCAAAGTCCAACCACATCGCCGACTCATCGTATGACGAGCAACGTTTGTGGGACGGGCTCAGTCCGTTTGGTCAGCAACTGGTCAAGGCAATGAATGATACCGGCATGATGATCGATGTATCTCATGTCTCCGACGAAGCGTTTTACGATGTAGTTGGCCTTACGGCTACACCGGTAATCGCCAGCCACTCGTCGGTGCGTGCATTCACGCCAGGATGGGAACGCAACATGGATGACGACATGATTCGCGCGCTGGCCGACAACGGTGGCGTTATCCAGATTAACTTTGGCTCCACTTTTATCAACAAGCGTTCGCACGCATGGAGCATGGACCGTCAGGCCAAACGTAAAGCTTACCTGGAAAAGCACGGGTACGAGGCCGGCGGGCCAGAGGCCGATGAATTCAACAAACGCTACAGCGAGAAAAAGCCCTATCCCTTCGCGGATCTGGATGATGTGCTCGATAACATCGATCATGTCGTGGAACTCGTGGGTATCGACCACGTTGGCATAGGCTCAGACTACGACGGCGTTGGTGACAGCCTGCCGACCGGGCTGAAAGACGTTTCTTCCTATCCCAACCTCATCGCCGGCCTGATCGATCGCGGTTACAGCGAGGAAGAAATCCGGAAAATACTCTCGGGCAACCTGCTGCGTGTGTGGCAGCAAGTGGAGAACTACGCGGCGACGCACTAGTCGTCGGGAAAGAGAGCCCCGGCGGGCGTCAGCTGTGACCGCCGGACACCCGCTGCAGGAAGGCGGCAACATCGTGAATTTCCTGCGGGCAGACCGCATGGGCCATTACGTACTGATGCCATTCAATGTTATGCCCCTGCTCCCTGAGATGGTCGCGTGAAGCTTCACCACCGCTGATCGGAACTACTGGATCGGCCAGGCCATGACCCATGAGAATCGGGGTTTCCCGGTTTGCCGGTGAAGCCAGATCACGCATCGGCAGCCACGTTGACAACCCGATGATGCCGGCGAGCTGCTCCGGGTAGGTTAGCCCGACGTAAAGCGCCATCACTCCGCCCTGAGAAAACCCGGCGAGCACAATCCTGCTGCAATCGATGCCACGGTCATTCTCGCGCTTTATCAGTGTGGCTATATTTGCTGCGCTTTCATCCATTCCGGCGATATCGGGCGGAGTGTCACGCGTCAGGTCCAAAATATCGAACCACGCCCGCATGCGGAAACCGTTGTTAAGGGTGACCGGACGAACCGGCGCATGAGGAAACACAAAACGTGTATCGGCTATGCCCAGTTCGGGCACAATCGGCACGAAGTCATTGCCGTCTGCTCCCAGCCCATGCAGCCAGATAACTGCATTATCCGGTTGCTCCGAGGTTTCAATTTCAATTGTCTCGAGGTCCGTCATGGTGGGTCCGGTTCCGGGGCGGCGCGCGATTGTAGCATCTGGTGTCATTTGGACCGGATACTGGCCCCGGCTTCAGTGGTTACCTACAATTCCGAGGCGCACGTTGTTATCGTGATCCAGCCCCCACCAAAGCGACAAAATACATTCATGAAATACTTCCTGGACCTCGCCGGCTTCAACGAAAGGCAAATTTCCGGTTTGCTTGCACTGGCAACCCGGCTGGACAAACAGCGCGATTCGACCGCGCTGGCCGGCCGCGTTGTGACACTACTGCTGATGGATCGATCCTTCCACACGGTGTCGAGCTTCCAGGCCGCAATGAGTCGGCTCGGCGGGCAATGCATAGTGCTGGAGCCGCAGGACGGGCTGGAGACCGAAGCCGAGACACCAATGACACTGCGCCGGCATCACGCTCATGAAGTACTGCAGACGCTCGGCAGCTATAGCGACGCTATCGGTATTCGCGCGCATGGCCCCTGTAACGACCTCAAAGCAGATCTGAACGAAGACCTCTTTCGCCGGTTTGCGGCATCCTGTCCGACACCGCTGATCAACCTGGGGTCGGCCATACACCATCCCTGCCAGGGCCTTGCCGACCGCAAGACCATGGACGATCTGGAAATTCCCGGCCGCGGCGGCCGCTTCGTGCTCACCTGGACTTATGACACTGAACCGAGACCGCTGGCAGCGGCGGCAACTGCGCTGCATGTTGCGGCGTCTCGCGGTATGCGAATCAGTGTTCATACACCACCGGGTTACCGGCTGCCATCGCCTCTGGTGCAAAAAACTCGCGCGGTAGCGACAGAAACCGGCGGTTCGGTTATCGAAACTGACGATCGAGAAGCCGCCACGGAAGCTGCTCACGTTGTATACGGAGCATCCTGGGCTACCACGGACAGCTATGGCGATGCTGCTGCGGATGCTGAACTACGCACCGGACTCAGCGACTGGCGTGTCGACGAACGCTGGTTCAACAACGCCCAGGAAACATGCCAATACATGAACACGTTGCCGGTGCGGCGCGAGGTCTCCGTAACTGCCGATGTGCTGGAGGGTCCACGCAGCGCAGTGGTTCTGCAGGCATCAAACCGTGTGCCCGTACAGATGGCCATCCTCCATCGCATGATTACGGGCCGCAAGTGAGTATCTGGTTTCAGCAGCAGCCGCTCGCCGGAGACGCTACCGGCAGGCTGGGCCCAATGGCCGAGCATCTCGGCATCCTTATCACTGAGATTGGCGACGACTATATACAGGCGACAATGCCGGTCGATGACCGGACCAGGCAGCCGATGGGGCTGCTGCACGGCGGCGCTTCGGTGGTGTTGGCCGAAACTCTTGGCAGTGTTGCAGCCAACCTGGCAGTCGATCCTGCTCGCTTCGCCTGCGTCGGTCTGGAAATCAACGCCAATCACGTACGCGCGGTGCATCGTGGTCAGGTTACCGGAAACGCCCGGCCGGTCCATATCGGTCGCAGTACCCAGGTGTGGCAAATCGAAATCCATGACGATGAAAACCGGCTGGTATGCCTGTCGCGCATCACGCTTTCCGTACTGGATCGGAGTTCCTGAGGGCGTGCTAAGCTGCTGTCCGGAACGGGGGATAATCCAATGCATTGCTTTGTAGTGTTGCTGGTTGCACTGCTGGCTCTACAAGGTTGCGGTCAAACCGGCGACCTGTACTGGCCCGAACAAGAGCAGGTCGAGATCGATGATGAAGAAAGCAGCCAGTCCGAACAGCTCGACTGAAGCATTCCGGTTCCGCAATGGCTCCCTGCATGCCGACGGCATCGACCTGACCGAAATAGCACGTCTTTATGGCACTCCCGGCTACGTCTACTGCCGACGGGCCATAGTAAGCAGGTTCAGGCAATTCACTGCCGCGTTCGGCGACAGTCGGCATATGATCTGTTACGCGGTTAAAGCCAATCCGGCTACGGCAATCATCAGTACCCTCGCCAGGGCGGGTGCCGGCTTTGATATTGTTTCCGGGGGCGAGCTGGCGCGCGTGCTCGAAGGTGGCGGATCTGCCGATCGCGTCGTCTTTTCCGGCGTCGGCAAGATGGATGAAGAAATTGAAGCTGCTCTTGATGCCGGCATACGCTCCTTCAATATCGAGTCGCCGGCAGAATTGCAGCGTTTGAATCAGCTTGCCCTGCGTCGGGGAGCAGTAGCCCCCGTCGCCTTGCGAGTAAACCCGGACGTAACGGCATCGACTCATCCGCATATTTCAACCGGCGGCAGCAACCACAAATTTGGCATTACCCAGCAGCAGGTGGCCGGCCTCGCCGCGCAGATGCAGGCAATGAGAGGAGTCGCGCTAAAGGGACTCGCGATGCATATCGGTTCACAGATCGAGCAACTGGGCCCGCTTATCGCGGCAGCTGGCCGGCTATGCTGGCTGGTCGACGAACTACGCGAAACCGGAATCAGCCTTGACCATGTCGACCTTGGTGGCGGTCTGGGTATCGGACCCGCGGCGCCGGCCATCGGCGATTATGTATCCGCCCTGACCGAGGTGTTCAGGCAACACCCTGATCTGGAAATAGTGATTGAGCCGGGCCGCTCCATGGTAGCGCGTGCGGGTGTTCTGCTTACTCGCGTGGTTCGCATCAAGCACAATGAAGTAAAAAGTTTTGCGGTAGTCGATGCGGGCATGAACGACCTGCTCAGACCTGCCCTGTACCAGGCTCATCACGATATTATCAATGTCGAGACTAACGGCGCACCGCCCAGCGGTACGTACGACATCGTTGGCCCGGTGTGCGAAACCGGCGACACGCTTGGCAGCTGGCGTCGGCTGGCTATTCGAGAGGGTAGTCTGCTGGCCATCATGGATGCTGGCGCTTACGGCGCCGCGATGAGTTCGCACTACAACAGCAGACCACGCTGCACTGAAGTAATGATTGACGACAACATTGCCCGGCTGACGCGACAGCGGGAAACATTGGCCGACCTGGGGCGACAGGAAAAATTCATGACCACCGCCGATGAGTGAGCAAGAGCAGGAGCGGCCGTTTGTCCTGGTCGACGGGTCGTCGTACCTGTACCGGGCCTTTCACGCCTTACCCCCACTAACCAGCAATTCCGGGGAACCAACCGGCGCTATCCTCGGTGTCACCAACATGCTGCTGAAGTTGTTGCGTGAATACGACCCGACTCAGGTTGCCGTTGTATTTGACGCGAAGGGCAAAACATTTCGCGACGAGATCTATTCAGAATACAAGGCGCACCGACCGCCAATGCCCGACGAGCTGCGCTCGCAGCTGAAGCCGTTGATGCAAATCGTCGAATCCATGGGGCTTCCGCTACTGCAAATTGAAGGAGTAGAGGCCGACGACGTCATCGGCACGCTGGCCGTGCAGGCACATGAGGCCGGCACAAAGACGCTGGTATCGACCATCGACAAGGACATGGCCCAGTTTGTTGCCCGCGGCATCACGCTGATCGATACGATGTTTGACCGCGTAATGGACCGCGATCGTGTCAAGGAGAAGTTCGGCGTTGAACCGGCCCAGATCGTCGACTACCTGGCTCTGGTGGGCGACAAGTCAGACAACATACCGGGCGTCCCGGGCGTTGGCCCAAAAACTGCTGCGGCCCTGCTCGGTCATTTCGCAAATATTGACGAGATCTACTCCAACATCGACGAAGTGGCTGACGTCGAAGTGCGGGGCGCCGGCAAACTCGGCGCCAGGCTGGAAAAGCACAAAGAGGACGCCCTGCTGTCGCAAAAACTGGCGACGATCGTCACTGATCTGGAATTGGCGGTTAAGCCGGCCGATCTTGTACGGGCTGAGCCCGACTACGACACGTTACGCGAAATTTATTCCCGGCTCGATCTGAACTCGCTGCTGCGACAACTACCTGACGACGACGAGACCGAGCCGGTTGAGGAACGCACTGCCGGCGATTACGAAACGGTGTTCACTGCTACGGCATTGAACAAGATGATCACAGCGTTGAAAAAAGCTGACCTTTTCGTTATCGATACCGAAACCACCAGTCTCAATTATATGGATGCCGAGGTTGTTGGCCTTTCCTTCTGCACCGAACCGGGCAAGGCCTGGTATGTCCCGGTGGCACATGATTATCCCGGCGCTCCCGATCAGCTGGCGCGCGACATGGTGCTGGATAAACTAAAGCCGCTGCTCGAGGACGAAAAGCGCGACAAACTCGGCCATCATCTCAAGTACGATGCCCATGTATTGAGGAACTACGACATCGAACTGCGTGGCATGCGCTACGACTCGATGCTCGAGTCCTATGTACTCAACAGCACCGCCAGTCGCCACGACATGGACTCTCTGGCAGCGCGTTACCTGGAACGCAAAACCATCAAGTACGAGGAAGTAGCAGGCAAGGGCGCCAAGCAGCTGAGCTTTAACCAGGTAGCGCTGGAGCAGGCTGCACCCTACGCCGCCGAAGATGCCGACATTACGCTGCAGCTGCATCGCAGGATCTGGCCACGCCTGCGTGCTGTACCACCGCTGGAAAAACTGTATCGCCAGATCGAGCAGCCGCTGGTCAGCGTGCTGCAGTCGATGGAGTACACCGGCGTACTGATTGACTCGGCAATGCTTGCCGAAATGAGCGAAGAATTTCGCGAGCGCATGGCAATAATAGAGGAAAAGGCCCACGAGGAGGCCGGCAGCCCGTTCAACCTGGAGTCGCCGAAGCAGCTGCAGGAAGTGCTGTTCGAGCGTCTCGGCCTGCCCATCCTGCGGCGCACTCCAAAAAAGCAGCCGTCGACGGCCGAAGACGTCCTGCAGGAACTGGCAGAGGATTACCCTTTGCCCGGGCTGATCCTGGAGTATCGCAGCCTGAGCAAACTGCGTTCTACATACACCGAAAAGCTGCCGTTGCAGATCAACGGGCGCACCGGCCGGGTACACACCTCGTACCACCAGGCGGTCGCCGCGACCGGACGCCTGTCTTCTTCCGACCCGAACCTGCAGAACATTCCTATCCGTACGCCGGAAGGACGTCGCATACGCCAGGCATTCATACCGCCAAAAGGCACCGTATTGCTGGCGGCGGACTATTCGCAGATCGAATTGCGGATTATGGCGCACCTGTCCGGTGATGAGGGGTTGCTGACCGCATTCGCCGAAGATCGTGATGTGCACCAGGCAACTGCTGCGGAGGTATTTGAAGTTGCACCTTCAAAGGTATCCGCTGATCAGCGGCGCGCTGCCAAGGCCATCAACTTTGGCCTGATATATGGCATGTCTGCCTTCGGGCTGGCACGACAGCTGGGAATTGCCAGACGCGAAGCGCAGCAGTATGTCGATCTGTATTTCGACCGTTATCCAGGGGTCCGTCGCTATATGGACCAGACCCGGGAACTGGCTCGGGAACAGGGTTACGTCGAGACCGTGTTCGGCCGGCGCCTGTATCTTAACGACATCCAGTCACGTAATGCCGGTCGACGGCAGTATGCGGAGCGCAGCGCAATCAATGCGCCGATGCAGGGAACGGCGGCAGATATCATCAAGCGCGCAATGATCTCCGTGCACCAGTGGCTGCAATCGCATGGTGCCGGCGCACGACTGATCATGCAGGTGCATGACGAGCTGGTTCTCGAGGTGCCTGAGAAGAACATCAGCGAAGTAACCGACAACGTCGTGCGACTGATGGCCGACGCAGCCGAGCTGCAGGTGCCGCTGAAGGTCGATACCGGTTCCGGAGCGAACTGGGACGAAGCCCACTAGCGTTGATGCCACGAATGCAGTTGAAGGAGACATCGCCAAAGGCGATGCAGCTCAACTGCTGCTTTCCGGGCTACTTCGGGAGATGCTGACAACAACGGCTGCAGCTTGTGTCCCGGCCGCAGCGTGCCGACATCACCTTCGACCTGTGTTTACCCTCGGCAAGGACTGCCGGGCAACGTACCGACCTCCCGCCGGGCTGTGCTCAAGCTCGGTGGGAAGGGCAGTGCGGCTGTGGGGGATCCTTGATTTTGCCCTTCCTGTAATGTTTCGCTCGGTAAACTATCGAGAAAACAACAGGTTATAGTCTCGCTGCAGTGCGGAACTTTCTTCTGGACCCGGCCTCAAACATAGGGAGCGCCATCAACGACGCTCGCCCGCTACCCTCCCTGAGCGGGCAAGCTGCCCGGCCACCCCATGTCGGGCAACAAGCTGCCCCGGTGCGTTCCCCTACGTTGGCACCGGGGCTCTTTTTTTTCAGCCTCCGGCAAGGCCCAGCATGGTTGCCAGCTCCAGCCGTGCCTCGTCAACGCCCTGGCGGGTCTGGGCGGAAAAAAGCTGCACGGTTGCCGCATCACCGATGTCCCGGCGCACGCCAAGCAACGAACTGGCGGCCTTGCCGCGCTTGAGCTTGTCAGCCTTGGTGAGCAGCACATGCGCCGGGCACTCCCGGCTGATCGCCCAATCGAGCATCTGGGTGTCGTAATCAGTGAGGGGCCGGCGCACATCCATGATGACGAAAAGCCCGGCCAGGCTGCGCCGGGTGGCGAAATAGGATTCCATAAGCACGCGCCAGTGACGCTGCATCTTCTCCGGCACTTTGGCATAACCGTAGCCTGGCAGGTCAACGAGTCGCCGGTCGGCGTCGACGTCAAAGAAATTGATCAGCTGGGTGCGACCGGGTGTCTTGCTGATGCGGGCCAGCTGCCGCTGGCCGGCAATCACGTTGATTGCGCTGGATTTGCCGGCATTGGAGCGCCCGGCAAAGGCCACTTCCAGACCCTCATCCGGCACAAAATCCGCCACTTCCCAGGCGCTGCTGATGAAGCTGGATTGCTGGAACGGGTTGGGCTGCCGGGATTCGGTCATGCGAGCGGTCATCGGGCGATAAGCTGCCCGGATGGTGTAGAATTCGGCGGGTTTGAAACGCGGGCCGGCAGTCTAGCACAGGCCCCGTTAACCTGAAGGAGTTCGCATGATCAGGAAAGCTGGAATTCTCATGGCGGCAATGTGCCTGTCGCTGCCGGTTTGGGCCGACGGTGACCCCGATGCCGGCAAGGCCAGGTCGGCAACCTGCACTGCCTGCCATGGTGCCGACGGCAACAGCATCAATCCTGAATGGCCCAACCTGGCCCAGCAGCATGCCAGCTATCTCGTAGTACAGCTGGAGGCGTACAAGACGGGTGACCGGTCCAACGCCCTGATGACCCCGATGGCAATGGGGCTCGATGAGCAGGCCCGGCAGGACCTGGCCGCCTACTACGCCGCCCGGGAGCTGAAGGGCGGCACAACCGACCCGGCAAAGCTCAACGCGGGCCGGAAAATCTGGCGCGGTGGCAACCCGGCAACCGGCGTCAGCGCGTGTGCAGCCTGTCATGGTCCCAACGGGCACGGCAATCCGGGCGCAAAGATGCCTCGTCTTGCCGGACAGCACGCCAAATACCTTGCCGACCAGCTGCGTCTGTACGCATCGGGCGAGCGCAAGACCGACAAGGACCAGATGATGCGTAATATCGCAGCGGCCATGACAGACGCTGAAATCGAAGCAGTCTCGTCCTATGCGCAGGGTTTGCGTTAGGCCGGACTGTAAAAGACGGTGGCAGCCGATTGAACTGAAGCCGCCCGCGGATTACTAATATCTCTCAAGACCCAGATTCACCGGAGTGATTATGAAAAGTTTCGTCGGCCTGTTACTGGCTGTTTGCATCACCCTCCCGGCCTGCAGCGCCGAGAACAGTTCAACCACCTCTCCGGTGGCTGCATCACCCGAGCCGGCCGCAGCGGTGACCACACCTGAGCCTGCGGGTCAGCCGGTATTGGCTCAAGTTACCGAGCCCGTGGCTCCGGCAGCGACGCCACAGGCCGAGCCATCAGCGGCGGCCTCCATGCCGGTTACAGCGCCGGCGCCGCGGCCTGACATCGTAGCCGGCCGTCATTACCGCGTGCTGACCCCGGCGCAACCGACCAGCAGCTCACCCGACAAGGTGGAGGTTGCCGAAGTGTTCATGTACAGCTGCCCGCACTGCATGAGCTTCGAACCATTCATACAAAACTACCTCGCTGAAAAGCCGGCATACGTCAGCTTTGTGCGCATACCGGCCAGTTTTAACAAGATGGCCCGCGTACACAGCAAGGCATACTACGCAGCGGAAACGCTTGGCGTGCTGGAAGACGTGCACGCGGACTTCTTTACCGAGTTCCACAACAAGCGCAATCGCCTGGACAGCGAAGAAGAAATAATCACGTTTTTCGCCAGGCACGGCGTCGACAAGGACGCAGCGACTAAGGCCTTTGGTTCTTTTGCTGTTGACACAAAACTTCGCCAGGCGGACAACCTCGGGCGGCGCTATGGAATCGACAGTGTCCCCGCGCTGGTAATTAACGGCAAATACGTAACATCCGGATCGATGACCGGCAGCATTTCAAAGCTGCGTGAAGTTGTTGATTACCTGACTGCCAAGGAAGCCGCCGCACTCTGACCGTTGCGGCCGGCTTTGTTTGCCGGTATCAGATAGAGACGTTCTCTTCGGAAACAATCCGCCAGCTGTCGCCCTCAAGGCGCCAGTACTGCCGTTTTCGTGAGTTACTGCTGAAGCGATCACTTTCGTATTGCTGGCTGAAGCTGACCACCATCATGTCCTGCTCGTGCGGATGGCCAAATACGCTGATGTCTTCGAGTGCGACGCGGATATAGCGCTTGTTGCGCGTCACGTTGGCCTTGTAGGCATCCCATGCTTTCTTGTCCATACCGCGGCCATGGAATGCCTGCGAATAATGACCCAGGTAGTGTTCGACCCTGCCGCTCTCCCAGTCGTTTCGCCACTGCTCCACCTGCGACATGATGTCCCGCCGGCGTTGCTCCATGGCATCAGAGGCAATCCAGCTGACCTGCTCGGCGATCAGAACCGGAGTTGAGCCAGCCTCAAGCAACGGCGCTACCTGTTCCAGCTCTGCATTGGTCAGCGCAACACAACCATCGCTGTCCAGCGGCGGCCGGCTGTATGTCGAGCTGGCAACACCGTGCAACCATATGCCTCCACCGGTGCGGCCGTGGCGCACGTCCCACTCATTCGGGTAATCGACGGGGAATGCGACTGGCCCGTACTTGTCAGGCAGCGTGTTGCCGGGCAACCGGTCAACCACAAAATAGACGCCAACCGGCGTCCTGCGATCGCCCTGCCGTTGCTTGTGTGCGCCATTCTTACCGCCCGACACGTAGTAGTCGCCGCGCAGTCGCGGCACGCCATCGCTGTTCTCAAAAACAAACAGGCGTGAAGCTGCCAGGTCAACAACCAGCGCGTTTTTCTGTGACTCACTCAACCGCACCAACGGCTGTGGGACGCGATCGGGACGTTTTGAAGTCCGGTAATGTTTCCAGCGTTGCCGCGCCTCATCCATCAGCAGGGATACCGAGGCATCCGGCATGTCTTTAGACTGGAACGACAACGGCACGCCCGCCCTGCTGGCCAGCAGGTCGCCGTAAACCAGATGCGCCAGGCGAAAGTTCGGTTTTGCGTCGATCAGTGATTGTGCTTCAGCGATCGCCGCATCAACTTCGCCACGGCGAAACGTATCGATGACATTGATCAGCTGCTGCTCCGGCTCAGGATGCGGCACGCTGACGGAAACCATGGGGCTGACGGAACCGGCAGTCGCTACAGCAGCGCTGCTGGCTACTGCCGCAGAACTTGCGACTTTCAGTTCAGTAACGCCGCCCGCCGATGGTGCGTGCGCAGCTGCTGCCACCAAAACAGCGGCTGCCGCGACCAACGCCGGCAGGAAAACTCTTTTGTTGCGCAGCGCCATCTAGAGTGCCTCGGAGACCTCGCGCTCGATCTGCCAGCCGGCGGTTCCGCGACGCATGGTCAACGTCTTGGTTACGCGATCCTGGTAGGTATTCGAACGATAGCCCTGGACAAACTTTGCACGCGCACGATCGGCCCCGAGCATTTCCACTTCCAGATTGTCGACGCTGATTTCGATAAAGCTGGGTGCCGACAGCCGGTCACGCCGGTACGCTACCCAGCTGGCGCGCGGGGCACCGTTGGGGGGACGAAAAGATGGAGCGTAGGCAGCGATGTAGCCATCCACATTCTGATTCGACCAGGCACTGGCCCAGCCCTGAATCGCGTTACGTATATCGTCGGCCGCCGATGACACTGGCGCCGGAGCAGGTTGTGGTGCCGGCTGTGGCGCAGGTTGCGGTGTAACCATGGCAACAGTGGCTGGTTCGGGCTCCGGTTCGGGCTGCGCAACGGCCGGTATGGTTACCGGTATAGGCTCACTCTGAATGATATCGGACTCAGGTTGCACGGCTTGCGGTATCGACTGTGGCGGAGGAGCAGCACTTGCCACCTGCGTCGCAGCCGGTTCGGCAAATGAGCGGGGCGCGGAGAACAAACCGTTAACGGCAGAAAGTTTCAAACGCGCCGAGTTATTGGAACGATCTTCTTCCAACGCACGGTCATAAGCGATGCCAGCCATTTTGGCGTAAAGGTCGCCCAGGTTTTCATGCGCTGTCGAATAGCTTGGATGTGTCTGGATCGCAGCCATCAGCGAATCACGCGCTTTTTCGAATTCACCCTGTTCGGCAAAAAGCACCGCCAGGTTGTTGTATGGCTCCGGCAGTTCCGGGTAATCGTGCGTCAGACCGGCGAACACTTCTATCGCCTGTTGCGTACGCCCCATGTCGGCAAAAATTATTCCCTGCAGAAACCTGGTCTCGGCGTCGTCCGGCGATTGCGCCAGCACCCGGTCAACTTCTGCCAGCGCCTCACCGGCGCGGCCCTGCTCGAAAAGTGATTGCGCGCGGGCCAGATCTGCCTGAGCCGCGGGCATGATCAGCATCGAAATCAAAAGAATTAAAAGTTTATGGATTTGCATGACTTGTGCTACTGATATCGTTTCTGGAACAGAGGCTTAAGCTTGTATAGCTTATCAGGAAAGAGGGCCGGATGGGACTTCCCCGCAACACCGGGAAGCCGCCATAATGCGACCCATGTCGCGCTTCCGCCCTTTGGCAGCCCTGCTGCTGCTGTTGTGGCTCATTGAGCTGGTTAACTTCATTCTCGGGCACCGCCTCAATACTTTTGGCCTGCTGCCAAGGCACCTGGCTGGCTTGCCCGGCATCCTGCTGGCGCCCCTGCTGCACGGCAGCTTTACCCATCTGATTTCCAACAGCGGCGGATTGCTGGCGCTCGGTGGCCTGGTTGCTTTGCGTGGTGAGCGTCACTTTGTAACCAGCACTGTGGCAATCGCAGTATTGGGCGGCATCTTGCTGTGGGTATTCGGGCGCACCGCCCTGCACGTTGGCGCCAGCGGTCTCGTATTCGGTTACTTCGGGCTGCTGCTGGGGCGGGCCTGGTTCGAGCGCAGCGCAGGAACCCTGCTGATTGGCGCACTCGTTATCGCTGTGTATGGCGGACTACTGTGGGGACTGTTGCCGCTGCAGGCTTTTGTTTCCTGGGATGGACACCTTGCCGGGCTGCTTGCCGGTGTTGCGGTCGCCCGATGGCATGTCAGTGCCGGGGGCAGGCAATAGACCCGGCGAGACTCCTTTATTACCATGCCCTCTCTCTACTGAACCTGACGGACTCCCTATGACCGTATACCACGCCCCGACGCGCGACATGCGCTTTTGCATCGAACAACTGGCCGACCTGGACGGCATCGGCAAGTTACCCGGCATGGAGGCGGCGGAACCAGACGTAATTGAGTCGGTCCTCGAAGAAGCAGGCCGGCTGGCAACAGAAGTTCTGGCACCGCTCAATGCTGAAGGCGACCGGAACGGTGCACGCATTGAAGGTGACGATGTCCACGAGACACCAGGATTTGCCGCCGCCTACCAGCAGTTTGTTGAGAGCGGCTGGAACAGTGCACCGTTCAGCGCCGATCATGGCGGTGGTGGGCTGCCAAACGTGGTGTCCTTTGCCGTCGGTGAGATCTGGCAGGCGGCCAACATGGCGTTTTCGCTCTGCCCGATGCTGTCACAGGCGGCCGTCGAGGCGCTGCTGGCGCACGGCAGCAAGGAACTGCAGGAAAAATATCTGCCGAAAATGATCAGCGGCGAGTGGACCGGCACCATGGACCTGACCGAGCCGCAGGCCGGCTCGGACCTTGCCGCAGTTGCCTGCAAGGCAGTGCCGCAGGACGACCACTACCTGATCACCGGCCAGAAGATCTTTATCACCTGGGGCGACCACCAGATGACAGACAACATCATTCACATGGTGCTGGCGCGCCTGCCGGATGCACCGGCCGGGGTAAAGGGTATTTCACTGTTCCTGGTTCCCAAATTCATGGTGAACGACGACGGTAGTCCGGGCGCCCGAAATGACATGCGGCCGGTGTCAATCGAGCACAAGATCGGGATCCACGGCAGCCCGACCTGCGTGGTGAGCTTTGGTGACAACGGGGGCGCGGTTGGCTACCTGGTTGGCGAAAGGCACAACGGCCTGGCATGCATGTTCACGATGATGAACCTGGCGCGACTCCATGTCGGTATTGAAGGCGTCGGCATCGCAGATCGTGCCTATCAGCGCGCTGCGCGCTACGCCAAAGAACGGGTTCAGGGTGGTGCGCCCGGAGAAGAGGGTCGCGTAACCATCATTCACCATCCGGATGTGCGTCGTATGCTCATGACGATGAAATCACAGATAGAGGCGATGCGTGCCTTTTGCACCTGCGCCGGCGATGCGATGGACTTTGCCCTGCATAGCACCGATACCGACGAAAAGGCGCAAAACCAGTCGCGACTCGACCTGCTCGTTCCGGCGGTCAAGGGCTGGTGCACCGAAACCGCGCAGGAGATTGTGTCACTCGCCGTGCAGGTCCATGGCGGTATGGGCTTTGTCGAGGAAACTGGCGCGGCGCAGCACTTCCGCGATGCGCGGATTGCCACTATCTACGAAGGAACTACCGGTATTCAGGCCAGCGACCTGGTGGGCCGCAAGATCCTGCGCGATGAAGGACGCGCCATGACCGCGCTGATTGGCGATATTCGCCAGACCATCCTTGAGCTGGCTGACGACGACGAACTTGATGAAATCGAACGCAATCTGCGTATCGCAGTTGACACACTGGAAGCCGCCACCGCGTTTCTTATCGAACGTCAGCGTGATGACGTACACACAGCAGGATCAGTATCGTTCAACATGCTGATGCTTGCCGGCGTTACCGCGGCAGGCTGGCAAATGGCGCGGGCAGCGCTGGTTTCGCGACGACACCTGGCAGCCCGGGCACAGGACGCTGGTTTTTACGAAGCAAAGATCATCACGACAAAGTTTTTTGCCCAGCAGATCCTGCCCCGCTCCCGTGCTTACGGTGAAGCCATCCTGGCCGGCAGCGACAACATCATGGTGCTTGCTGAGGACAGATTCTAGAAAAACGAAAACCCCGTCCCTGCGCTGCAGGAACGGGGTCGCCTCTCCCCCAACTGGCTTGTTCTTTTTGTGACTCGCCAGTGTTCGCGACAGAACTCAGCTATGCCTGCGAAAGACCCCGAGGCCGGCTAGTGCTGTGAGCAGCAGCGGCAGGGCAGCAGGAACCGGTACGACACGTGGCTGGAAAGCGATATTGTCGATCGCACCCGAACCACCCATGTTTATTACGATGGTTTTGACCTGTGACACCCCAAAGAAAACCTGGGACCACATGTTGTCGCCGCCGGTATCAGGCACAAAGAAAGAAACCGGAATCAGGACATCTTCGTCGTCGTACAACTGGATCGCACTACCGGCATGGGATTCAACGCCTTCGACATCAAAGAAATCGATGCTCTCCAGCAGCACGCCTTCGTCGAAGCTGATAATCAGCTGCCCCGCAGGCCGTGACCCTTCATCATCCGGTGTTGCGCAGGTAAATTGATCGCAATTGTCATTTTCCTGAATGATAAGAAGATTACCGGGCGACGCGCTGCCAAGCACCGGATTTGAGAACGGCGCGCCGAGATCGCTGTCCCCGCCAGTCGGATTGCGTGAATCAAAAACCACAGCCAGGTCAGGCCCGCCACCCAGGTTAACCGCGGCAATGCTGACGCCCAGCGCAGCATATTCTGTATCCATGATCGTACCGGCATCGAAGTTTTCGAAATCCAGCACTGTGGCATTTGTCGAACCAAAAACCAGCAGCAAGGCTACCGTCGATAAAAGCTGTTTCATTTCATGTCCTGTTTTATGTAATCCGCCCGAAATTTTCCTCACGGGCACAATGCAGATATGGAGCAAGATTCGCGCCAACTCGCCTTTTTGCGTTTGGTCAATCACTTGAGACTGGCGCTGAAACGCAAGCGTAAACTCTACCGACGCCTTGCGGGGCTATACTGCACATAAGCAGTAAAGGAAACTGAGTTATGCCAAATAACATTGTTATCACCGGAGCAAACCGCGGTATTGGGCTGCGCCTGGCACAGACTTACGTCGACGATGGACAACGCGTCTACGCGGCGTGCCGCAGTCCTGAAACTGCCACGGAACTGGCATCACTGGCCGAGGCATCCGGTGGCAGTCTGAGTCTGCACCCGCTCGATGTAAGCAGCGAGACCCAAATCAGCGCGTTTGCCGCAGTTTTAAAAGGTACGCCGGTGGATGTGCTGATCAACAACGCCGGGGTTTATGCGCACAAGGGACTGGAGTTCGGTCAACTCGATGCCGCAGACTGGTTGCGATGCATGCACGTCAATACCGTTGCGCCCGTTATGGTGACTCAGGCGTTGATCGACAACATTGCGGCCGGCAAGCGCAAACTCGTTGCAACAATTACCAGCAAGATGGGCAGTATCGCCGACAATACATCTGGCGGCTCGTATGCCTATCGTTCGTCAAAGACCGCATTGAATTCAGCGATGAGGTCGCTGGCCATCGATCTGCACGACCGCGGTATCAGCGTCTTCGTACTGCACCCCGGGTGGGTTCGCACTGATATGGGCGGGCCGCGGGGGCTGATTACGGTCGACGAATCAGTGAGCCAGCTGCGCCGCATTATCGATCAGGCCGGGATGGCTCAAAGCGGCAAGTTTTTTGATCGGGATGGCTCTGAGATTCCGTGGTGAACCGACATGCGAGCAGGCAGCTAGGGCATATCGAAAAGAAGGAACTCGGCCTCCTCGCGGGCCTCGATGCGCAGCGATTTGTCCTCGTCGCCAAAAACAGCGGCGGCGTCGCCGGGACCCAGCACGATACCGTTGACTACCAGTACGCCGCGTGCACTTTGCACCCAGACACGGCGCTGGGGCTTGCGTAAATGTACGACCGGATCGCTCCTGCGCAGCACCGCTGCATAAACCTGGGCGTCAGCCGAAACCCTCAGGGAACCGTCGCGGCCATCAGGTGATGCCAGCAGACACAGCTTGTCCAGCTTGGCATCGTCGGAAAAATAACTTTGCCCGTATGCGACTTTGCTCTTGCTCCGCCCGTCGGGACGCAACCAGGCCTGCACGACATGCAGCTGCTCCGAGCGTGACGCATTAGCTTCGCTGTGTGTGATACCGGAGCCGGCTGAAACCAGCTGCACTTCGCCGCCAAGCAACAGCTGGCGATTGCCCGAGCTGTCGTGATACTCAAGAATGCCATCCACGATGTAGGTCAGTATTTCGACCTCGCGGTGTGAATGCGTATCGAAAACTATTCCCGGATCGATTGCCTGCTCGTCTATACCCTGCAGGCATGAAAAACCATCCTGCTCAGTCGACTGCCTCTCCGGGATGCAGAAACTGCTGGACATACCATGCGCGATCCGCATCGATCGGTCGCGTTCGCTGCGTATGTGAACGTTAATCATCTGTGCCTGCAATTCTATACCGCCACGGTAGCGGCTGCGTGAATGTTATCCTGCGGACAGGACTGACAGAATGACCGACTCTTCATCAAATAAAGACGCTTATCGCCGCGGCCGCGCGCTGCAGCATGCTGGCAGGCTCACCGAAGCCGCCGCGTGCTATCGCGAAGCACTGTCGCAAAGGCCTGATGACCATCGTGCCTTGTACCAGCTCGGCATGCTCGCACACCGGGCGGGCAATATCAGGGCGGCAGAATCACTACTGCGCTCGGCAATCAGTTTTGCCGGCAACGAGCCCGATTATCCGGTGGCCCTCGGACAGTTACTGGAGCAAACCGGACGACCAAAAGAGGCCATCGAGGTATTCCGCGCTGCCGTGAGCGCCGATCCCACGCACTTCGCCGCATTGCTGCACCTGGCGACACTGCAGCAGAAAATTGGCGACACGGTAGCTGCCCTGGGCAACTACGAGTTGGCAATCGAGCTGGATGGCGATCACCTTGCATTGCTGGTCAGCATTGCACGACTGTTGAATGACATGGGGGATAGCGAGCGGGCCGCCCGACTCAGTACGCATGCGATCACATTGAAACCGGACCTTGCGCCGGCGCATACCAACCTCGGTGTCGCGCTGGCAGCTGCAAGTAAACATGGGGCGGCCGTCGAAGCATTCAAACGCAGCCTTACGCTACAGCCACACCAGCCAGACGTCTATGCCCGACTCGGGTCGTCACTGGCAGCCGCTGGCAACCATGACCGCGCCCGGCATGCCTTCGAAAATTGCCTGCGGCGGGAACCGGGACACATTGAAGCCCTCTCCGCCATGGCCGGACTGCTTGCACAGATTGACGAACAGCCGCCAGCGTCTGCCATTATCGACTTCAGCATGGTCAGCACGGCGACGCTGACAGCTCCGCCAGGCACGTCGCAGGACAATTTTCTTCATGAGTTAAGCCGCTCGGCAGCAGACTCTGACGACGTGAGCCTGCTGCCGGCCCGTGATGCGGCTGTCGCTCACCTGGTGACCGTGCTGCGTCAGCACATCAGCCAATACATTGCCGCACGGCCACAAAGCTGGCAGCCGTTGCCATCCCTGGGCGACCTGTGGCCGGCGCCGCTGGCCTGGCGTCTCGCCCTGCATACCGCGGATGTCTCCGGGCAACCGCCGCGGCATGCTGCAAGCTGGCTTAGCGGGCTGGTGTACCCGGGACCAGAAAATGGTTCTGTCGAGCATGGATTAAGCGTGGCCTTCGGCCAGCCTGGGGAGAACACTGGTTCGACCGACTGGCACCGAATGCAGCCCGGCGAGATTCTTCTGTTTCCTTCTTTCTTTCGCTATCAGATCGAAGCGACAGGGGCGTGCGTCACCATGATAAAAATTGATGTCATTGCGCGCGCGGATCCACCCGCGGGTTAGCGGCAGAGGCGGTCAGTTGGTGGTTGCCCGATCAGCCGACTACAGACTCCGGTTTGTGCAGCCACACCGCCGCATCGTCGAGGGTGTCAAACACCGACCACGAATAGCCGCGGTTACGTGCGCACTCGACCAGGAAATGGCACCCGCCCTGATTACCGGTTACAAAAGCAACCTGCTTCGAACGCAGGTCATCGAGCGTTTCCAGTTCGATTGCCAGTATGAAGGCATCAATTTCGCTCAGCATGCGCTCCGTTCTCGCCAGGTCCACCACGACAGGGCTGGCAGAGCGACTGATCTCCTGCAGGAGTTCATGCCAATAGCGCAGCTCACCGGGGTCATCACCGGTGTCTGGTGCTATCAGGGTAAATGCTGTTGTGCTTTCCAGATCCTTGGTCCTCGCCAGGGCGGTCGAGGCAATCGCAGAAAAAGGGCCGGCATCCTTGCCGGAACCCCGTTGACCGCGGTTGAAATCCATCTCAGCCTACTTCAGTAAAGCAGCTGGCCTGACATTTTTGTATTAGCAAGATCACCTAGGCAATGTTGCCTAGTACGCCTGCTAGTCATCGTGGGTAATTTTGCTGCGTGCCGCGAGGCTGGCCAGCTCTGCTACCGATCGGGCACCGGTCTTTTCCATTATGCGTGCCCGGTGATGATCGACGGTACGGTTGCTGATTCCAAGGTCTTTCGCCACCTCCTTGCTGGTGGCGGCTCCGGCAATCATGGCCTTCATGACATCCAGTTCACGTGGCGTCAGGCGCTGGAATCGGCTGCGGTCTTCCTCTTGCCGTTGACGCGCCTCGCGCGCCCCGGCGTCTGCCGCGAAAGCCTCGTTTATCCTCTGCAGCAGCGCCTCGAGACGAAACGGCTTTTCCATGAAATCCAGCGCTCCGGCCTTTATCGCCCTGACGGAATTCGGGATATCGCCCTGGCCGGTTATAAAAATGATCGGCAGCGTGATTCCTCTTTGCGACAGCTCCTGCTGCAACTGCAAGCCATCCATTTCCGGCATGCTCAGATCGAGTAACAGGCAGCCCGGCCGGTCGGGGTCAACTTCAGCCAGGAATTGGGCGGCCGACTCAAACGTGGCTACCGACAGCTTACGCCTTGTCAATGCGCTGCTCATCGACTGGCGTATTGCCGGGTCATCGTCGACTATGAAAACCGTCTGTTGCCGTGCGTCCAGGTTACTGCTCCCTGACCTGCGCCGGCAGGCGAACGCAAAAACAACCCTTGCCACCGGCACAACATTGACCGCTCACTTCCAGCCGGCCGCCGTGGGCCGCAATTACCCTCCTGCAGATCGCAAACTCCAGTCCTGCCCAGCTCGCATGCCGGTCTTTCAGCGGGCTGAATCGCTGCGCGTCAGTATCCAGCTGCAGGCCGGCACCGGTGATACTGATACACACTTCACCAGCGCTTTGTTCGGTCGCAATTTCTATTGAACCATGTTCGCTCTGTGCCAAACTGGCTGCGTTGCCCATCAGGCTGATCAAAGCCTGCACGATCAGGCCTGCATTGACCTCGACCGGTGGTAACCCGGCGGCAAGCCGGGAACTGATGTCTTTCGGCCCGCTGTGCGCGACAAACCCCCGGACAGCATCCTGCACCAGCATGTTTGGCCAGGCAGCTACTGTCGCCCCTATGTCGAATACAAACAATTGCCGCAGCCGGGTGACAACGTTGCTGGCGCGAAATGCCTGAGCAGTGGCGCGCTGCAGCTCCGCAAGCAACTCTGGGTCGGCGTTTCCCGCATCCTCCGCTGCCGCCGCAGCGGCTTCGCAGTGCAGCGTTACCGCTGCGAGGGGCTGGTTGAGCTCATGCGCCAGTGAATTATTGATTTCACCAAGCGCCAGGTTCTTCCATGCACGCGTCAGGTCGCGTTCTGCCGGCACTGACGGGCTATCGCGCAAAACCAGCAACTGCCAGCTCTCGTGGCCCAGCTGAATTTGTCGGGCAACAACATCGATGGCAAGAAGCTTGCCCCCGTTGCGCACCAGGGCAACACCATCGTCAGCGGAAATCCCCAAACGGCTCGTGTCAGCACCAACCAGCTCTTCTCCGGCAAACATTGTGCGAGCGCGACGGTTTGAATGCATCACCACACCTGCCGGATTAACAATCAGCGTGGCATCGGGCGCTGACTCGAAAAATTCAGCCGGCAGCGGGTCAGTCAACCTGCTTGCAGTACCTGCGGTCTCGAGATTTTTTGTCAATTCTGATCGCCGTCGTTATTAACTGCTGTTCCCACCATCTGCGCGAGAGTTTTTATCTTGAAAGGCTTGTAGATGAAGTTCCGGCCTGCCTCCAGCTCCATCGTTGCCGTCATGGACGGTTGCATATAACCGGACATAAAAATGGTTTTCGGCATCGGCTCGATTGCCGCCATCATGTCTATGCCGTTACCGTCGTTCAGACTGACATCAGTGATGACAAGGTCGAATACATCAGACGCCAGCAGCTTTTTAGCCTGCGTTACACAATTTGCCTCGACTACCTCATAACCTTGTCGCTGCAGCTGGCGTGATACCAGCGACCTTACTTCTTTGTAGTCATCAACTATCAGTAACCGGTAGCCATTACTTGTCGACACGTTTAGTTCCGTTATGCCAGGCGCATGTAGCGCTGTTCACTTCTCTGGTCCAGTACATCCCTCACTACGCGCAACAACACTGATGGCTTGAAGGGCTTTTGCAGAAAGACTGTATCCTGCGAGCTTACTTCAAGCTGGTTGCCAGGATAACCGGAGATAAACAGTACTGCTGCCTGCGGATGAATCTTTCTGAGCTGATCGGCCAGCTCTTGCCCGCTGAGCTGTGGCAGCATCATATCGGTGATCAGCAGATCGACTGGCCGGTTGTGGCGCAACTGCCTCATCAGCGCAGTTGGCTGTGCTGCGGCAGTCACGTGGTAGCCGCGCCCGCGTAGCGAATTGACCAGCATTGATCGAATCCCATCGTCGTCCTCGCAAACAAGGATACTCTCACCGCCGTCCAGGTCCCCCGTGCATGGCTCCGGGGGCCGGCCCTGGCGGCTTGCGCTCCCCGCGGTAACCGGCAGCAACACGCGGAACCGCGCTCCCTGCAGTGGCGTACTGTCCACGCGCACGTGACCGCCAGACTGCGTCACAATCCCGTGCACCGATGCGAGACCCAGGCCGGTACCGTGGCCATGCTGCTTGGTGGTGAAAAACGGGTCGAATACCCGTGCCAGCACGTCCGGATCAATTCCATAGCCGCTGTCGCTAACATCGATTTCCACGTAATGCCCTGCACTAACGCTGGATGTGGGCCAGGCGAGCTCTGCGCTGACGCTCCTGGTACGAGTAGCGATAGTTATCGTACCGCCCTCGGGCATCGCATCACGAGCATTAAGAACCAGGTTCATGACGACCTGCTCCAGCTGACTCGGGTCGACCATAATTACCGGTAAGTCTCGCTGCGGCAGCCAGTGCAAGTGTACGTTCTCCGGCAACAGCTGCTCCAGCATCGGCTGCAGCTGCCCGATAACATCATTGGCATCAACCTGACGCGGCAACAACACCTGCTGACGGCTGAACGCCAGCAGCTGACGCGTTAGAGCTGCCGCGCGTTCACTACAGTCGACGATACCGTCGAGGTGCACATCGACTTCGGCGGCATCTGACGGAAGACCGTCCCTGGCCTGCTCGGCATGGCCAAGCACGGCCGTCAGCACATTGTTGAAATCGTGTGCGATACCGCCAGCCAGACGGCCAATCGATTCCATACGCGAAGACTCCATCAGGCTGCTCTCCATCAGCGCCCGTTCGCGTTCCGCCTTTTTGCGATTGTCGATTTCCCTCTGCAACTCTTGCGAGTGACGCTCGATGTTGATGACACGGCGGCGGTGCAGACCGAAAAACAACATAACAACAGCCGCGACGGCGCCCACCCTGAACCAGAGCGTCTGGTAATAACGAGCGGCCACGGCGATCGGCAGCGGAGCGCTGGCGCCTGCCCAGACACCATCTCCGCTGACTGCCGCAACTTCGAATTGATAATTGCCGGGTGGGACCTTGGTAAAAAATGCTGTGCGCTGGCTGCCTGCATCAATCCACTCATCCTGGTAGCCCGTCAGCCGGTACCTGAAGCGGACCAGCTCGGGTTGCCGCAGCCAGATACCGGTGTAGTCGACGGTGATCCGCTGAACCCCGGCCGGAACGCGAATCATCGACTGCGGCGCCAGCGCCCGGCCATCGAGCAACACGCGCTCGATGTGAACCACCGGCGGTGTCGCATCAGGCAGGTACTGCCGGGGATCCGCGACAACAAGCCCGCGCACCGTCGGAAACCACATGCGGCCTTGCCCGTCGACGGCAGCTGCCGGCCCGTTTGTCTCCGGGCTGCCAAGCAGGCGCGCGCGAATCTCTGGTTCATCCGGCCCGACCTCCGCCAAGGGGATAATTATTACCCCACTATTCGAATTGACCCATAGACGGCGGCTGGCGTCCTCGACTATTCCCCCCAGCGACAATTCCGCCAGCCCGTGAGTCTTGCCGATTTGCTGCAATTGCCCGTTGCGAAGACGGACAAGCCCGTTGCCGTAGGTCGACAGCCACATCGTGCCGCTGGAATCTTCATGCAACGAACGCAACTCGGCACGCAGCGCCGGGTTGCCCTGGCCGACCAGTTCCCAGACTACCGCGGCGCCCTGCCCTGACAGGCGACCGAGCGCACCATCGGTAAAAAACCAGATACTGCCATCACTCGCTTCCAGTTGAGGCAACACCTTGCCGGAAATTCCGGGCGCCGACCGGGTAAGAAAATTTTCATCCACAAACTGGTGGATATTGCCGATTCCACCAAACCAGATCGTCCCGTCTGCAGCTTCCACCAGGCCGCCGGCGACATCGACGCTGTAGCTGTCGGTAGCAAAGCCCGAAGTTAAGGAACCACGCACACGGAATAGTTCGCCGTCACGATGCAGCCACAGGTAGCCTGCACGAGTAACGCCCAGCAAGCTGGCACCGGTTGGCACAGCCCACCCGCTGACTTCACT
The DNA here is from genome assembly GCA_013003425.1 of Gammaproteobacteria bacterium. NCBI lineage: Bacteria > Pseudomonadati > Pseudomonadota > Gammaproteobacteria > Gammaproteobacteria bacterium. The sequence goes on from JABDJB010000003.1 coordinate 23,962, forward strand.
CGGGTCAGAAAAAACTCCATCAGCGCCATGCAGCAACCACCCTTCCTGCCCCTGCACCCAGACACCGCCACGCGGGTCGCTGGCAAGGTGCAGCACGCTGCCATGCTGCAGGCCGCGTGGGTCTTCATACTGCGCGAATGCCACGCGGTTGATACGTACCAGGCCGAATGAATTAGTGCCCGCCCAGACATTACCGGCGCGATCGCGATAAAGAGCTGTAACACCGCTTTGCAGCGACTCGTCATCGTGCGGCAGCTCAACTTTGCTGGCACTGACGCGACCCGATTCGACGGTCAAGCGCAGCAAACCGGACGCGATACCGGCCAGCACAGTGCCGTCTTCATCCAGGGCCGCCGAGTACACCGCCTCATCGAGCGCGTGCGCCGCGATCAGCTTGTCGCCCTCAAGATAAGATATGCCGTGGCGCGAAATTAACCACAGCCGGCCAGCCAGGTCACTCACCAGTCCGCGCGCATGCCGCGCAGCGTCGCTGTCATTGACCAGCACGAAACGGTCACCGTCTTTTTTAAGCAGGCCGCGCGCAGTGGCAGCCCATAGTGTGCCGTCTGCTGTCACCAGCAGGTCGCCCACCTCGGTCCCGGGCAACCAGGCCGGCTCGGTGACCGGTTCAAACACTTCGCGGTTGCCCTCGGCGACCAGCCGGGACAGGCCGTGCCCGGCGGCCCAGATATGACCCTCGGCATCCTCGGCGAAATCCTGGATATCCAGCTGCGGCGTGCCGGACTTGTCAAAAGCTTTAAAGCCAGTCGCATTCCTGCGCACCACACCGCCCTCTACGGTGCCGATCCACAGGTTTCGGTTCGAGTCTTCCAGCAATGAAACGAGCTTGTTGGTGCCAAGCTCGGGCACATCCTCCAGCACGTAATTTTCAAAGCGCACACCGTCGAAGCGCGCCAGCCCGCCATATGTAGTCAGCCACAAATAGCCGTCACTGGCCTCGATTACATCGGTAACGGTTTGCTGCACCAGGCCGTCACGTACGACCCAACGCTGGTGATTGATATGGTCTGATGCCGCCGGAACGAGGGCAGCTGGAGCGGCCGGAGCGGGCGCAGCCCATAGAACCACAGAGATGGCCAGCCAGCGAAGGTTTTCCATGCGCGCTCGCGTCCTACTTGCTGGCAATAGCATGCCACAGCCCTCTCTGAGCGTCGATCAGGACCATTCGTTTGCAGCAGACTGTGATGGCGCTCCCGTCCGGCGCTGCGCGACGCCGCTAGAATCGCCACATGAGCCCCGATCGACCAGCTTTTGGCATGCTCGAGACCTTGCCGGATACGTTTATTGAAGTAGACGCAAAAGGCCTGGTGCAGGCGCACATCGGTGGCGGCAGGGGCGATACGGTGTTGCGCCCGGATACGCTGGATGGAAAACAGCTGCGGGACTGCTGGCCCGAAGCCGTAGCCACTGACTTCGTCAGGCAGGTTCGCAAGACACTCGCCAATCGGCAGCCACACACATTTAACCTGACACTTGACGATCCTGCAATTCGCTATGAAGCCAGGCTGTTCGTGCGCGGCCGCAACCGCGTGCTGGCTGTCCTGCGCAGACTCGAAAGTAGTGATACTCCGACATTTGTCGATACTTTGACCGGGCTGGCAACCTGCGACCGCTTCCTGATCGAGCTGGAACGGGTGCTGGAACAGGAACGACTCCGCGAGCGTCACCTGGCTCTGGTCTATGTCGATATCGACCGTTTCTCCCGCATCAACGAGTCGCTAGGCCGCAAGGCCGGGGACGACGTGCTGCGCGAGATAGCCGCTCGCATGCAAAAGTGCTTTCGCGATTCCGGTCAGCTGATTCAGTTGAGCCCATCAGACCAGTCCAACAGGCTGGCGCGCGTGGCGCGGGATGAATTTGTGCTGCTCCTTGCCGGCATTACCTCGCGTGATGAAGCGCGGCAGGTTGCCAGGCGGGTGCGCGAGTCGTTTGCCGCGCCGATAAACAGCAAGCATTTCAGTCTTGGCGTCGAGCCCCGCATCGGCATCGCACTGTTTCCACACGACGGCGACGATGCGGAGGCTCTCTTTAACAACGCTCGCGCTGCCGTGCGGCAGGCGCAGGACTATGCTGCAAAAACAGGGATCTTCTACTCCGACGCCCTGCTGGCCCTGGCGCAGGGGCAGGCCGACTCAGCGCAGGAACTGCGCTGGGCGATGGAACGAGGCCAGTTTGAACTGCACTACCTGCCACGCGTCAGACTCGCCGATCGCGCCGTGACCGGACTGGAGGCACTACTCCGGTGGCGCCACCCGGTACGCGGCCTGCTTGCTGCCGATCAGGTTGTACCCCTGGCCGAGACCGTCGGGCTGATGAACAAGATCTCATACTGGATCTTGCAACAGTGCTGCCAATTCGCCGGCCAGCTCGACACAACGATTGCTACCCGACCGGTGGTATCTACCAACCTGACCGAGGCGGAACTCGCGCTACCGGATTTGCCCGCCCGGATCGGGGCAACGCTCGACGCCGCAGGGCTGACGGGTGATCGGCTGCAGCTGGAATTCACCGAGGCGGCCCTGATGCGCCACCAACAGGCCCCGGCAACGCTGCGGCAGCTGAAAGCGATGGGTCTGCACCTTGTCCTGGATAACCTGGGCACGGGGCATGTCTCGCTATCTGAACTGTCCACTCTGCCAATCGATGGCGTCAAGATTGATCAGAAAATCACGCAGAAAATTGACACTGATATCACATCGCGCCGACTGTGCGCCGGAATCATTGCGCTTGGCCGTGAACTCGGGCTGGCAGTGGTCGCGGAGGGCATCGAAACCGATGCGCAATACGCTTTTCTGCGTGAACACGACTGCGACGCCGGGCAGGGATTCCTGTTCAGTCAGCCGTTGCCGCCAGATGCCGTAGGCAACTTCCTTGCGACTTGTGCTGTTGACTCGACCGAACCTGCTGTCGGTTAGCCGGATTCTGTAAGATCGACGAGCCCACGCTCGTTTAACACGCGGTTATGTGACGCAGCTCACACTAATGCCGCCCGCTGTGTTCTAGCCGTTAACGGCGATAAGTGGCTGTTTTTGATTAAATTGCGTCCACAGATCGAAATCAGGACACAGGATGTACCGCAAACGCTTTATCAGCTCGCTTCCACTGGCCGCCCTGCTGGCGCTCGGCCTGGCGTCATCGACGCCGGATCACGCAGACCGCAGCAGCGCCATCACCAGCTATATCGTGCAGGGAACGGACTATCACGAACTACTCGCTGCTGTGGAAGCCGCCGGTGGTGAAGTTACCCATGAGCTGCCGGTCATTGACGCGCTCGGCGTCAGGCTGACTGCCGAAGAAGTCAATGTGCTGAAAGAGTATTACCCGGCACTGCGGCTGCATGCCAATGCGGTTGCCGAAGCAGCGGCGCGCAAGCAGAAAGAGCGCGCCCCCGTGGAGGCTACATCAGACCCGGAACCCGAACCGACTACCGATGAAGTCCCCGGCGACGCCTTCTCGCACTATCCCGCGCTGATCGGCGCCGACCGGCTGCATGCCCAGGGCATCACCGGCAACGGGGTCGGCGTGGCAGTCATCGATTCAGGCATCTACACCGGCCCGGGGCTGTCCGGCAACACCAATGGCAAATTCCGGATCAAGGCGGCTTACGATGCCCGTACCGACCGCCTCACGACCGGCTCCTACAACAAGCGCAGGGGCTACTCCGGTATGGAGGAGTTTGATAACGACGACAGCGGGCATGGCTCGCACGTCGCCAGCGCCGGCTTCAACAGCAAGCTGTCCAATGCCGGCAAGTACAACGGCATTGCACCGGACGTCGACCTGGTTTCGGTGAAAGTGTTCGACGCCGAAGGTCGGGGTACCTACGCCGATGTGATACGCGGCGTGCAGTGGGCGATCGACAATGCCGCCACCTGGAATATTCGGGTCATCAATATGTCGCTGAGCGCTGCGCCACAGTCGCATTATTGGGAAGACCCGCTCAACCAGGCAGTGATGGCCGCATGGGATGCCGGCATCGTCGTAGTAGCGTCGGCCGGAAACACCGGCCCTGAAGCGCAAACCATCGGTGTACCCGGCAATGTGCCCTACGTTATTACCGTCGGCGCAATGACCGACAACGACACGCCGGCTGACCCGACCGATGATCGTCTCGCACGATTCTCTTCAGCGGGCCCGACATTCGAAGGCTTCGTCAAGCCGGAAGTGGTGGCGCCCGGAGGCCACATCATGGCGGCGATGGAGGGTGACTCGCAGATCGCGCTGACCCACCCCGAGTTTTACAACGGTGCATCGTTCTTCTCGATGTCCGGTACTTCGCAGGCAGCAGCCATTGTCAGCGGCATCGCGGCACTGGTTCTGCAGGCCGAACCGGGACTGACCCCGGACCAGGTCAAGTGCAAGATCATGAGCAGCGCACGGCCCGCGCTCGATGACGACGGCACGCTGGCTTACAGTATTTTCCAGCAGGGTGCCGGTCTGGCAAATGCACACGACGCCGTGTACGCCAGCAACTATGACTGCGCCAACAATGGCCTGGATGTTAAAGCCGATCTCGACGGCAGCATGCACTTTGGTGGCCCGGCCAACCAGAATGAAGAAGATGACTTTTACCTGATGGACATGGATGGCTACCTGTGGCGCAACGGCGGCGTCTCCGGCCAGGGCTACCTGTGGTCGAACGGCTACCTTTGGCGCAACGGCTACCTCTGGTCGGCGGGCTACCTGTGGACCAACAGCGTCAACGCCGATGGCTACCTGTGGCGCAACAGCTTTGCCGAGTCGAGTGGCTACCTGTGGCGCAACGGCTACCTGTGGTCAAACGGCTACCTGTGGCGCAACAGCGAGATCGCGTCGATCAACAGCTGGGTCGAACAGGAATAGGGCAAAACCCGTACAGACGTTAAATTCGCGGGGGCCATACGGCCCCCGCTTCACGTTTTCGAGAGCTGAATCACGCCAGCAAGCCGGCGCAGATCCTAGAATTCATTACTGTTAAATGCTGAAACCCGGGCATCTGCGCATGTGTGCCAATCGAAATATCTGTCGTCTGTCTCTGGCGGCAGCCGCAGGGCTGCTGTTTGCGTCGTGGCTGGATGCTGCCCCGGCCGCGGCCGCGACCGATACAACCATGCGCTTTCAGCGTTACTCGATCGACGACGGCCTGTCGCAAAGCAATGTTCAGGCGATCGTCCAGGATCACAGCGGCCTGCTGTGGTTTGCGACCGAGAACGGCCTCAACCGTTTCAATGGCTATGACTTCAGTGTTTACCGGCGGGATCGCTCTTCTGACACGGCGCTGGAGAACGACTTTATCGCCGATCTCGCTGTCGACGAAAGCGGAAACGTCTGGGTGGCAACTGATGGCGGTGGCATTGCACGGTGGAATGCCGTCACCGATGGCTTCGAAGTTTTGCAGCACGTACCGTTTGACCCGACGACGATTGCCGACGACAACATACGCGCCGTACTGGCCGCCCCGGGCGGCGTGGTCTGGGTCGGCACACGTGGCAGCGGCCTGAACCGCATTGACACCGCTACCGGCGCCGTTACTCACTACAGTCACGACCCCGGTAATCCCGGTTCGCTGAGCAGCGACGAGATCTATGCGCTGGCTTTGGATGCATCCGGCGCACTGTGGATCGCAACTCAAAATGGCCTGAACCGGCTCGAGCAACAAGCTGGCGCGGTTACACGCTACCTGCATGATCCCGGCGACCCCGCCAGCCTGGCCGACAGCATCGTCGAATCGCTGTACGTTGATGCCGCCGGCACGGTGTGGGCCGGTACTTTCAAGGGCGGCCTGAGCCGGCTGGATGCCGAAACCGGAACTTTTGTTCACCACCGTCACAACGCGACCGACCCGGCAAGCCTTAGTAACGACAGGGTGCAGGTGCTCTACGAAGATACAGGCAGGCGCTTCTGGGTTGGTACCGCCGCCGGCCTCAACCTGATGAACAGGGAGGCTGGCACCTTCACGCGCTACGGCCATGACCCCGCCGATGACACAAGTCTTAGCGGTGACAACATCATGTCGCTGTTCCAGGATGCCAGCGGCGTGCTGTGGGTTGGCACAAAACTCAATGGCATCAATGCATGGAATCCGCGCTCCTGGTCTTTCGGCCACCACGCAGCCGACGCCGGACTGAGCAGCCCCCTTATATCTGCATTCGCCGAAAACGGCAGGGGCGAGCTGTGGATCGGTACCTTCGGCGGTGGGCTGAATGTGCTCGACCGGTCAACCGGCGCGATGCGCCACATTCGTGCCGCGGACTCTGATCTCGGCGACGATCGCATCATGGCGCTGCTGATCGACTCGGATGGCACCGTGTGGGCCGGCACCATGGGTGGCGGGCTGAATCGCATAGATACCGCGACCGGCGAGATTCGCACGCTGCTGCATGAACCGGGCAACGGGAACAGCCTGCCCGCTGACGGCATCATGTCGCTGTTTGAGGACAGCGCCGGTTACATCTGGGCCGGCACTTTTGGCGGCGGCGCCAGCCGCTTCGACAAGGCGGCGAAAGCCTTTACCAATTTCGCGCCAGAGCCGGGGAACGACAGCAGCCTGTCGGCAGCTCGGGCAACAGCCATTACTGAAGACCAGTTCGGCATAGTCTGGGTCGGTACCGACGGCGGCGGGCTCAACGCACTCGACGGTACATCCGGACGTTGGCAGCATTTCCGGCATGACCCCGACAATCCGGCCAGCCTGAGTGCCAATACGGTCTACTCACTGCATGTCGACAAACAAAACCGTGTTTGGGTTGGCACCCGCGCCGGACTTGACCGGCTGCAGCGTGACCCCGAGACCGGCGCACCAACCGGTTTCAGCAGCATCACCCAGAATGACGGGTTGGCCAACGACACAATCTACGGCGTACGGTCTGACCGGGGTGGCAACATCTGGATCAGCACGAACTACGGGCTGGCGCGACTGGATCCTCGCAGTGGTGATATCCGAAATTTCCACCGCATCCACGGCCTGCAGGGTGAGGAATTCAACTTCGGTGCCCACCATGCGAACGAACACGGTGAGTTGTTCTTCGGCGGCACCAATGGTTTTAACGTCTTCAACCCGGCCGAACTCGAACTTGGATCAAAAGCGCCCGGGGTGATACTGACGTCTTTTTCCAAGCTGAACCAGCCCTTCGATGCTGCCATGCCGATCGAGAAACTGCCCCGTGTAAGTCTCGACTATGACGAAAATATGGTGACTTTCGAATTTGCCGCCACGGACTTTGTCTCGCCGGCGCAAAATCATTATCGCCATATGCTGGAGGGTTTCGATCGGGACTGGGTTAATGCCGGCACGGAACGACGCATCACTTACACCAACCTCGACCCCGGCAACTACGTGCTGCGGGTAAAAGCGGCCAACAGCGACGGTGTCTGGTCGGAACCAGGTATCGAGATACCGGTGTCGGTGGCGCCTGCGCCTTGGCAGACATGGTGGGCCTATCTGCTCTACGCGCTCGTAGTTGCCGGTGCCATCGTCATGTTGGTCCGTGTACAACAGCGCAAACTGGCGCGCGAAGCAGAATACAGCCGGCGCCTCGAATCTGAAGTCAATGACCGCACGCAGGAACTGGCAGAGCGTAATGAGCAGCTACAGGTGGCCAACAGTCGTCTGCATGAAGCAAGCCACACGGACGCGCTGACCGGACTGCGCAACCGGCGCTACCTGTTCGACGAGATTACCCGGGATATCGATCTGGTTCATCGCCACTTCGACAAGGAGGCGAAGGGGCGGCGCAGCACGTTCAATGACGATATTGTGTTTATTGTTGTCGACCTGGACAACTTCAAGCCAGTGAACGATATTCTCGGCCACCAGGCAGGCGACAGGCTGTTGCTCACAGTATGCGAAGCACTCGTTAACGCATGTCGCTCATCGGACATTGTTATCCGCTGGGGTGGTGATGAATTCCTGGTTGTTGCCCGCGAAACCAGCCGGGTCGAAGCCACGCAGCTGGTCGAGCGGATTCGCGCGAACGTGGAAAACTGCGCTGTAGAACTCGACAATGGCCAGGTCGCCAGAACCACCTGTTCACTGGGTTTTGCAGCCTATCCGTTCCTGACAGATCAACCCGACCTGCTCGACTGGCAACAGATCCTGTGGGTTGCCGACGTCGCCATGTACCGCGCCAAGGCTGGGCGTAACGCCTGGTGCGGCATTTACGGCTCGGAGTGGACGGGCACCGCCAAGGAACTACTCGAGCAGCTCAAACTCGACGCGGAGGGCCTGGCTGAAAACCGCCAGGTCCGGATCGTCGATGCCACGACCCAGGGCGCAGAGCGCATAGCCTGACCGGCTATCAGCTGACAGTGCCGCCGCCCGCGCCGTGCCGGCAGGTGGTCTCCGTACATTTACCTATCGGCCCTCTTCCCTACTGACGCTATTCTCTAGTTTAATACGTTGCGGACGGCCAGAATGGCAACGCCGCCGGGGCACAGGGGGACAGTTCTGAAGCAGCGCAGAGATATCCGGATCCGCCGCGGTCTGGACGTTCCAATTGCCGGCACCCCAAAACAAGAGATTCTGGATGCGCCGGCAACCACAACCGTGGCTCTGCTCGGTCGTGATTACCCCGGACTGCGCCCTGAGTTGCTGGTCAGACCCGGCGACAGCGTCACGGCCGGGCAGCCGGTTGCGCGTGACCGGCGTCACCCCGATTTTGTCCTGACGTCACCCGGGAGCGGCAGCATCGAGGCCATCCAGCGCGGTGCACGCCGGCGCCTGACCTCGATCGTCATACGATTGGCCAGTGGTGACCCGGTTACTTTTCCAGCGATTGATCCAGCGGCAGGTGACCGTGCATTGCTGCAGCAACGTCTGCTGGAATCAGGATTGTGGTCAGCTTTCCGCACCAGGCCGTTTTCTCGCATTCCGCAGCCTGGTGCTGAACCGGCAGCAATTTTTGTAACAGCTATCGACACAAACCCGCTGGCCGCAGACCCTGCCATCGTTCTTGACGGGCAGCACGATGCGCTGCGCGATGGATTGACGACGCTGGCACAACTTACCGACGGCAGCGTTTATTTCTGCCGCGGGCCCGAATTGAAACTGGAGCTGCCCGCGCTGCCGCAGCTCGTCGATGCCGTGTTTCGTGGTCCGCATCCAGCCGGCCTGCCCGGCACCCACATTCACTTTCTCGAACCTGCGGGGCCAGCCAGATCCGTGTGGCATGTCGGTTACCAGGATGTCGTGGCGATGGGCAAACTGGTACGTCACGGCGAGTTGTCGCTCGAACGGGTTATCGCAATCGGTGGTCCGTCCGTCGCGCAGCCGCGCCTGCTGCGCACCCGCATCGGCGCAAGTACGGACGACCTCGTCGCCGGCGAACTCGAGCCTGGCCCGTGTCGTGTTGTCTCCGGGCCATTGCTGTCGGGACACCGGGCCGCAGCTGACGAGCGTTTCCTGGGTCGTTATCACCAGCAACTGATCGTGCTGCCGGATGGCGGCGAGCGTGAGTTCCTTGGCTGGATGGCACCGGGGCTGAAAAAATACTCCTCTATCGGCGCATTTGCCTCCAGCCTGTTACCGCGACGCAACTTCCGCCTGACTACGTCACTCAACGGCAGCGCCCGCGCTATCGTGCCGATCGGCAACTTCGAAAAAGTCATGCCGCTGGACGTGCTGCCGGTGCCGTTGCTCAAGGCCCTGCTGGTACGCGACGCTGACAGTGCCCGCGAGCTCGGCGCGCTGGAACTCGACGAAGAAGACCTCGCGCTGTGCTCTTTTGTCTGCTGCAGCAAACACAACTACGGCCCGGCGCTGCGCCACGTGCTGGACAAACTGGAGCATGACGGCTGATGCGTTTTCTGCGCCGACAAATTGACCGCATCGAACCCTGGTTTCAGCCCGGCGGGCGGCTGTCGTCGTACAGCGCGCTGTATGAAATGGTAGACACGCTGTTCTACACCCCGGCAGACACCACCAGGCTCGCTCCACACGCCCGTGACGCAGTCGATCTCAAGCGGGTAATGATTATCGTGTTTATCGCGGTAATGCCCTGCGCCGTCTTCGGTATGTGGAACACCGGTTTTCACGCCAATGCCGCTATTGCGGAGCTGGGCCTGTCCGGCGCTGCCGGCTGGCGCGGCTGGCTGCTGGACCTGTTGGGTGTCGGCTATGACCCGGGCAATGCTTTCGCCTGTTTCATGCACGGGCTGCTGTATTTCCTGCCGATATACATCGTCACTATGGCAGTCGGCGGTTTCTGGGAGGTGCTTTTCGCACTGGTACGTGGCCACGAGGTCAATGAAGGCTTTTTCGTCACATCGATCCTGTATGTGCTGATACTGCCGGCGACTACACCACTGTGGCAGGTAGCTCTCGGCATCACTTTCGGTGTGGTCATTGCCAAAGAGCTGTTCGGCGGTACCGGCAAGAACTTCATGAACCCGGCGCTGGCAGGGCGCGCCTTTCTGTACTTTGCCTATCCGATACAGATGTCCGGCGATGCCGTGTGGGTGCCGGTCGACGGCTATACCGGCGCCACGGCACTGGCAGTTGCTGCCGAGAATGGCGTCGACGCCGTAATCAGCAGCGGCATCAGCTGGATGGATGCTTTCATCGGGCCGATCCAGGGCTCACTCGGTGAAACTTCGGCGCTGGCCTGCGTAATCGGCGGGCTGATTGTCGTGTACACCGGTGTGGCCTCATGGCGGATTATTGCCGCAGTCATGCTGGGCATGATCACCACCACGCTCCTTTTCAATGTCATCGGCTCTGACACCAACCCGATGTATGCACTGCCATGGCACTGGCATTTCGTGCTGGGCGGCTTTGCCTTCGGCATGATGTTCATGGCCACCGACCCGGTCTCGGCCTGCCAGACCAATATGGGGCGCTGGATATTCGGTTTCCTGATCGGCTTTATGACGATAGTCATCCGGGTTGCCAACGTGGCATTTCCCGAGGGCATCATGCTGGCAATTCTCTTTGCCAATATTTTTGCACCGTTGATCGACTACTTCGTTGTCCGGGCCAACGTGCGCCGGCGGGAGCGCCGCAATGCCTGATTCCGGCAACAGCATTCGCCAGACGCTGCTGGTTGCGCTGAGCGTCAGCCTGGTCTGCTCGATTATCGTCGCAACGGCGGCGGTGCTGCTGGAACCTCGCCGTATCCAGAACGAACAGCGCGCAATTCGCTACGACATCCTCGATGTTGCCGGCAAGCTCGATTCTGCTGCGGACATCGATGAAGCATTCGCCGCAATCGAAACCCGGCTGGTACAGCTCGAGACCGGCGACTACGCTGACGGGGATCCACAACAATTCGATGCGCGCGATGCGGCGCGCGATCCTGAACTGGGTATCGCGGTGCCGCCGGACCTCGATGTTGCCCAGATCGACCGCCGTGCACGGTTTGGCAAGGTCTACCTGGTGCGCGATGGCGCCACGCTGGAGCGCATTGTGCTGCCGATTCATGGCTACGGCCTGTGGTCGACGATGTACGGCTTTGTTGCCGTTACGCCAGACGCGCAACGCATCCTTGCAATCAAGTTCTATGAGCACGCGGAAACGCCCGGACTGGGTGACCAGATCGACAACCCGAAGTGGCTCGCCTCGTGGACCGATACGCTGATCTATGACGACAGCGGTGCAATTGCCGTTGAAGTGATCAAGGGCGCCGTGCGGCCGAACGATTCGCGTGCGGATTACCGGATTGACGGGCTGAGTGGCGCCACGCTGACCGGAAACGGCGTGAGCAACACCGTACGTTACTGGCTCGGCCAGCACGGCTACGGACCCTACCTGCAGCGGCTGAAAAGCGGGAATGAAACATGAGCAATCGTTCTGCCAAAACGATCATCGAGCCGATCGTCGATAACAACCCGATTACTTTGCAGATACTCGGCGTTTGCTCGGCGCTGGCAGTCACGACCTCCCTGCTGCCGGCGCTGATCATGTGTGTTGCCGTGATCGCCGTAGCAGCCATTGCCAACACGGCGATCAGCGCGATACGCACGCATGTGCCAACAAATATCCGCATCATCGTGCAAATGACGATCATTGCGTCGCTGGTAATCGTGGTCGACCAGATACTAAAAGCTTATGCCTACGAAACCAGCAAGCAGCTGTCGGTCTTTGTTGGTCTGATCATCACCAACTGCATTATCCTCGGCCGCGCCGAGAGTTTTGCCATGCACAACCCGGTAGTGCCGAGCCTGCTCGACGGCATCGGCAACGGCATTGGCTACAGCCTGGTGCTGATAATCGTCGCCAGCACGCGTGAGCTGTTCGGCGCCGGCACGCTGCTCGGCTTTACCGTTCTGCCCGCTGTCAGCGACGGCGGCTGGTATGTCCCGAACGGCATGATGCTGTTACCACCGAGTGCGTTCTTCGTCATTGGCCTGTTGATCTGGGCGGTGCGCAGCTGGAAGCGCAAACAGGTGGAACAGCCGCAGTTCCGCATCCACGAGGAGCGTGTCTAGTGGGCGCTTACCTGGAACTGTTTGTCCAGGCGGCGTTCGTCGAGAACCTGGCGCTTTCGTTTTTCCTCGGCATGTGCACCTTCCTGGCGGTATCAAAACGCGTCGACACCGCAATCGGCCTGGGTATCGCAGTTATTGTGGTGCAGATCATCACCGTGCCGGTTAACCATCTGCTGTATGTGCATGTGCTGCGTGATGGAGCGCTGCACTGGGCGGGGCTGGGCGAACTGGACCTGAGCTTTCTTGGCCTGGTCACCTATATCGGCGTCATCGCCGCCATGGTGCAGATCCTCGAAATGATACTGGACCGGTATTTTCCCGCACTGTTCCAGGCGCTCGGTATATTCCTGCCGCTCATTACAGTCAATTGCGCCATTCTTGGCGGCACGCTGTTTATGGTTGAACGCAACTACACGCTCGGCGAGAGCGTCGTTTACGGCATTGGCAGCGGCGCCGGCTGGGCGCTTGCGGTGATTGCGCTGGCCGGCATCCGCGAAAAAATGCGTTACAGCGATGTACCGGCAGGCCTGCAGGGTCTCGGTATCACTTTCATAATCGTCGGGTTGATGTCGCTTGGATTTATGAGCTTTTCGGGAGTGCAGTTCTGATATGAGCGGCATGGCCCAAATCCTGATCAGCGTGCTGTTTTTCGCCGGCATCGTGCTGTCGCTATCGATACTCATACTGCTTGCACGCGCCCGGCTGGTGCCCGGCGGCAACGCCGAAATACTGGTTAACGATGAGCGCAAGCTGGATGTCGCGGTCGGCGACAAGCTGCTCAACACGCTGTCGAAGGCGGAGCTGTACCTGCCATCGGGCTGCGGCGGCAAGGGTACCTGCGGACAATGTCGCATCCAGGTATCCAGCGGCGGCGGCGGCGTGCTGCCCACCGAAACCGCGTTGCTCAGTCACCGTGAAATCGCCGCGGACACGCGCCTGGCCTGCCAGGTCACGGTGCGTGAGGACATGCACGTGCGGGTTCCTGACGATGTCTTCGGCGTAAAAAAGTGGGCCTGCAAAGTACGATCGAACAACAATGTTGCGACCTATATCAAGGAGCTCGTGCTGGAATTGCCGCCGGGTGAGCCGATGGATTTCCACGCAGGCGGCTACATCCAGATTCACTGCCCGGCATTCGACTTACGCTTTACGGATTTCGACATTGATGAGCAGTTCCGGGCGGAGTGGGAGCGCTACCAGCTGTGGCGTCATTTTTCGGCGGCGACCGAACCGACGACACGTGCCTACTCGATGGCCAACTACCCGGGCGAGACCGGCGTCGTCATGCTCAACGTTCGCATCGCCACACCGCCGCCCGGTCTGGCGGACGATGTCCCTGCCGGCATCGTGTCGTCTTATATTTTTGGCCTGAAACCAGGAGACGACGTTGAGGTATCCGGGCCGTACGGCGAATTTTTCATCCGCGATACCGAACGCGAGATGGTTTACATCGGCGGCGGTGCCGGTATGGCGCCCATGCGGTCGCACATTCTTGACCTGCTGGAACGACAGCACTCAAAGCGCAAGATCAGCTACTGGTATGGCGCCCGCAGCAGTCAGGAGCTGTTTTACGTCGAGGATTTCGACCGTCTGGCCGCCGCCCACGAGAATTTCCAGTGGCACATTGCGCTGTCTGACCCGCGGCCGGATGACCAGTGGAGTGGCCATACCGGATTTATCCACGACGTGGTTCGGCGGGCCTACCTTGAAGATCACGAAGCACCCGAAGAGTGCGAGTACTACATGTGTGGTCCGCCACTCATGATCGCCGCGGTAATGAAAATGCTCGACGATCTCGGCGTGGAACGCGACAGCATCCTGTTTGACGATTTTGGTGGTTGATATGTGGATTTTCCTGTTCAGCTTCCTGCTTTTTGCCGCCGCCATGGCCGGCCTTGCGGTGGGCATGCTGGCCGGGCGTGGCCCGCTCCGCGGCTCCTGCGGCGGCCTGAACCTGGCCGACGGCACCCGCATCGATTGCGGATATTGCAAACGCACCGGCCGGCCCCGGCCCGGTTGCCCGCGCGGAGACAGTCAATGAATGCAACACGACTTACTGCTCAGGATTTCATGATCACGTCGATCGTGACCTTTTCACCCGACACCGAAATGATGGATGCACTGCACGAACTGGTGAGCAAGGAAATCTCCGGCGCGCCGGTGCTTGATGAACGCGGTAACCTTGTCGGCCTGCTGACCGAGCGCGACTGCCTGGGCACGGTGCTGACTGCCGGCTACCACGGCGAGGCGGCCGGACGGGTAGCCGAATACATGAGCCGCGACGTTGTTTCGGTCGATGCCGACGCCAGCCTGATGGATATCGCCGAACGCTTTTCGCAGACGCCATACCGGCGCTTCCCGGTAATGAAAAACAGCCGGCTGGTCGGACTGATCAGCCGTCGCGACGTACTGCGCGCGGTGATGTCGCTGGCAGGCTAGAGCAGCTACTCGTTTGCTGCGCGAGGCGCGAGCGAGTAACGGAACGACAGGCTGAATATCCCACCGCTGTATTGCGGGCTCTCCGCGCCCAGCGCCAGCAGGGACTGCAGGGTGTCCGGGGCCAGCCCGTCCAGCATCCAGTCATCAGTTGTCAGCCGCTCGTGGTAATACGCGATACGCATGCTGTAACGATCATTCGGACGTATATCGGCAAACAGCCGTGCGCTACGCAGGCTGACATCAAGATCCGGGAAATTATCGAGTGGTGCAGCGGTGCGGCTCAGCGCAATGCGGCCAGTGGCATTGCTGTAAAGGTATTCGAGGCCGAAATCTATTTTTTCACGCAGCTGCGGCCAACGCAGCGCGATGCTGACGGTGTCGATTTCGTCTTCAACTGTTGCGACCCAGTCGCGGCTGGCGAAGCCTGCGCTGCCGGCCTGCTGTGACTCGATCAGCTCACGGCCATAGTAAAGACTCAGCGAAGCGGCTTCGCCCAGCTGCCATGCGCCATCGATATTGACCCGTTGTGAATCCGACGTCAGCAGCCCGATCACGGATCTGTTGTAGTCCTCTTCAGCGCTTTCGAAGCTGAAGCCAACATCGACGCGCTCGGAGGGTGCCGCGCTGATGCTGGCCTGGACGAACTGGCGGTCGCGGTCAGCAAGATTGTACTTGCGCAACAACGGATTCTGCGCGGTGACCGGGTCGCCGGGCAGCAGATAGTCGGAACCCTTGCGCTCGTCCTGGCCAAATTTCACCGACATGGCAGAAATCTTTTCGGTCTGGCGCAGCGTCGCGCCGAACCAGCCGCCATGCTCCTCGGTCGACTGTACTTCCTGGAAATCCCGCTCGATCTCCCGATAGCGATAGCCGCTGCTCAGCGTCAACTCGCGATTGAGCTTGTAGTTGCCGCGCAGCCGTGCACGCGAGCGCTTGAAGCTGTAGGGCACGTTGCGGCGAATGCCTGCGGCAAAAAGATCTGACTCCACGACTGCGTAGTCGTTGCGCGGCGTACTGTTATCACGATCATCGACATTGATATCGGCACGCAAACGCAGGCGCCGGTTGGGGCGCGTGTTAAGGCGCAGGTTAAAACGGCGCGTATCGACTTCGCCGCCCAGCGAGCTGGCTGGCAACAGTGCGCCGGCGAGCGTGGCGTTGATGGTATACGGCAGGAATGTCTCATTCTGCTCGAGTCGGCCTACTGCGAGCAGCCCGGAAAGCCGGGTGGTCGGTGTCAGTCTTACCGCACCGGACAGGCTCAGCTGGTGGGCCTCGCTGTCCGGCGGCATGGCCGCACGGCCCTGGCTTGCTCCGGCAGCCAACGCATTGAACGGGTTATCCCAGGTCAAGGCCAGCGGCTGGCTGTCGAACATCGAAGCGTAATACGCGATCCGCGCATTAGCGCGATCGCCCGTGTAGATCACTGCAACGTCGATTTCATCGGTCGCATAATCGATGGGTTCCGGCAGCAACGTGCTCTGCGAAATAAAACTGCCGCCGTGGATGCCACGTCCGTCACGTTTTGCGCGCCGGTAATTAATTTCGTACCGCAGCCAATCGGATGGATCCAGCACCAGCAGATCAAACCGGACACTTTCCCGCTCGTGACCGATGCGCACCGGGTTGCTGCTGTCAGCCAGTCCGGTCATCGCCGCAGTCGAACCACCGCTCACCCAACCCGCGGGCAGCGACAGCGTGTCGATACCTGCGAAAGGCGTGACCGACTGGCCGTACAGCTGGTGCGGCAACTGATCAAGCATCAGTGAAAACCTCACATCCGGGCTATTCCACTGGAAAGCCAGCTCCCGCGCCTCCAGCCCCAGATCGCGGCCGACCAGTTCCCAGTAGCTGCCGCCCCTGCTCCAGTAGCGCAGATCGAGATCGCCGAGGAATATTGCACCGTCGCCATCGAATCCGCGGTAGTTGCCGAAGCGATAGGCATCTTCCGAAACGTAACCGGCACCGACATCAAAATCGAAATACAGCCCGCCGGGAATCGGGCAGAACCGGCACTCCCACTTCGAGGTATCCGGCGCGTCCTGGCTGTTGGCCGGCAGTGCCAGCAGGACAGCAAAAACCGCCAGCCAGCGCGTCATCGGGTTAACCCCGCACCGGACGGATGATTGGAGCCATGCACCTGCGAGTGACAGTTGGCACAGCCGTGCCCGCCGACAAAAGTACTGCCACCCTGTGCCGGAATGCCGGAGGAACTGCGTGCAACGCTGGGGTGGCCAGCTTGCGAATGGCATTGCTGGCACAACAGCGGCGCACGACGCGTCAGCATCGCCGGGTGATTGGATCCATGGCTGGCATGGCACAGCGAGCAGTCTTCGGCCACCGGGGCATGCTCCCACAGGAACGGGCCACGCTTTTCGGCATGGCACTGGTAACACGTGTCATTGACACTACCGCGACGTAACTCGGCATCGGCCAGTGTGCCGTGCGGGTTGTGGCAGGCAGTACAGGTCATCTTGCCAAAACGCAGCGGATGCGCGGAAAATTTGAAGCTGTCGGCCTTTTGCGAACGGTGGCATTCGTAACACACCTGCGGCTGGCTGCGTGTTTCCAGCACCGGGTCGCGACTGACGTGCACCTGGTGACAATCTGCACAGGAGACCTCGGCACTGTCATGCATTCCGCCGTGCCAGCTGGTGCCCACGGCAGCCTTGTGACAGCCCTCACAGACTTCATTTTGTTCGTTCACAGGGGTGGGCGAGCCTTGCCCGAAGCGTCGCAACCCCGGGCGCTCCTGGCCGCGCCTTACGCGCCCGGCATGCTCGCCGCCTGGACCATGGCAGGCCTCACACTGCAGCTGGCCAAACGGCGCACGCTCGTCGAAAGCGTTGCCGTGCGGTGTTTTGAATATGCCAAGCACCTGATATTCCGAGCCTTCGCCATGGCAGCGCAGACAGGTGTCAGCACCAGTGCGGGTATATTCCGGCTCTTTGTCATCGTCCTGGGCCGCGACCGGCGTCGTCACCAGCAAGGCCAGCAACAGTGCAGCCGCCCGCCGCCAGCGGTGTCTCATCAAGGCATCAGCCGGAACGGCCAGCTAACCCGTGCCCGGGTATGGGCACGGGCGCAGGCGAAATCAGAATCCATGCGCTTCGCGTACGTCAGAGCTGCCACCCTCGCCGTGACACAGCACGCAGGTCTCGAGCACGGTGCCCTGCGAAGCAGAAATCAGGGTCCCGTCGTCAGTCTGCATCGCATCGAAGGCGCCGCCGTTCTGCGTGATATGTGCCGTTGCAAGCGCACTCTCGTGACAGGAAGAACATACCGCCGCGTTCGGCGTAATGTTGATGTCGTCGCTCGGATCGCCCAGGTCAGCGCCCGAATCGATCGTGGTCGCCAGCACGTTCGAGCCCACCGGGTAGTACGTGCCTTCGAGGTGACACATCGTGCAGTTGCCAAGCGCGCCGGGGAAGATGACCTCACTGTAGTCATGTATCGACCCGCCAAACCCATAGACGATGTACGGATCCACCAGACCCGCGCCGGCGTGAATACGATGAATCATGCGCTTGAAGTCGACGCTTCTTTCGTCGAGACCGTCTGGCGCCGTACCGGCATCGACACCGGCTTCCATACGCGCACGGATATCAGTGGATTCAGCATTGTGACAGCCGACACAAAGCTGGTCGTTGTCGGTCCGGTTGTTGCCGTGCAGACTCAGCTGCTGGTGGCAGTCCAGGCAGTTCTCCAGGTCGACCACCTGCCGTCGCGGCGTGGGCGAGCTGTCAGTGATGGCGAAGAAATCAACCGCGCCGCCGACGGAAATCCTGTCCTGCGAACCATTGCCGTCGACATCTTCCGCGGGGTGGCCCTCTATCGCCACCAGGCCGGATCCGGTCACATCGAGCGGTATCGCCACGCCGGAGGTGATACTGAAGGTTCCGTCTTCGTTGTCCGTGGCGCCGCCAAACAACGGATTGAGGCTGACCAGCTGTGCCGGTGAACCGGGTCGGAAGCCGGGCACTTCGCTGCCGCTGCCGGTGTTCTGGTAATCGGTCGTCGACCACCCGATGTCAACAGCTATGCGGCTGGCACCACTGCCCTGCGTAAATGGCGCATCATTCTGGATGTCGTACGGTACATCGTTGTTGGTCGGATCAGTTACCGAGAAGGTCACGGTGGGAAACTCGCCTGGTGCGGTGTCGGTAATACCGAGAATATTGAACTGGTATTTTTCCGCCGCCAGCTGGTCGAGGATCGCATGCGATTCATCCACCGGGCCGACAAAACCACCATCGCTGTGACACAGCGTGCAGTCGGCATTGGTGGCGACCAGGTTGGCCTCGCTATGGCCTTCGCCGGTTTCGAAATTCACGTTGTCGTGACACGAACCGCAGGACTCGACTGTAGGTACGGTCAGCCAGTTCCCGGCGTCGGGCGCCTCGGGGTCACCACCATCGTGGCAGGTTTCGCAGTTGCGGATGTCCTGCGGGAACACGACGTCGGAATAATCATGCTCGCCTTCCCTGAAACCATAGATAACGTATGGCGTACCGGCAACGACGCTTGGCAGGTCTACACCCATGTGGATCTTGTGGATCATCACCGTCATGTCGACGGTGTTGCCGCTGTCCTGGTCGACTGAGCCGGGATTGTGGCAGACGACGCAATAACCCGTGTCAAAACGCCGCCCGCCGTGTTCGGCAAGGCGATTGTGACACTTGTTGCAGGTTGCCGTTGATACGATCTCGCGGCTGAATATCTCGCTGGTGGCGCCGTCAGAGGGTCGCCAGGTATAAACGGCGTTGTCAGTTGCCGTAGCCACATTGCGTAACTGGAAGGCGACCCTGTGAGTGAGGGTTGGGTCGAAAGGGACCGCTGCCGCATCGAGATCGGTGGCAAAAGTATAGGAATAACTGCCGTCGCCGTTGTCGACGAGAACACCATCGTCGCCGTCCTCGGTCGTGGCCTGCGTTGCCTCGCTCAGCACGTCGGGTTCTTCGCCATCGGCGGATTCGACGCGCGTAACGTAACTTTGCCACTCGCTCGAATTGCCGTCGATGCCCGGCACGAGACGCGCAATAGTAAAGTCAATATTACTTTCCGTCAGTCCGGTAACCGGAATACCGTTCTCATCGATCAGCGTGAAATTGACGACCGGCGGGCTGCCAATCGTCACGCTTGTAACCTGCCCGGTTAACGAGGATGCATTGCCCGCGTCTGTGGTTGCGCCCGGCGAGCCCGGTGCAGCCGGGCCAGCGGGACCGGTTGCGCCTGGCGGTCCCGCAGGTCCGGCTGGACCCTGCAAGCCATCATCACCTTCGCAACCGGCAATCGCCAGCAGAAAAACAAAAACCAAACCAAAACGCGATGCCGCCGATCGTGTCATTGCAACCCCCCATGCGCCCGGTTTGCTCCGGGGCTTTGAACCTGATTCTAGCCTCTGTCACCGGGCCATAAAACCCCGCGCGACTGCTACGTATTTATACCTACAGTCACGCAAACAGTAATCACAATCAGAATTGCGATCAGTTACTATCTGGATCGCGCCCACCGCGGGCCAGAAAACCGCGGAAATCAGGGTAAAAGCTGCTCCAGGATCGCCGGATTGCTCTCACGATCGGCAAGAATCGTGTGGCAGGTTTCGCAGTCTTTGGAAATGCGCTCGCGCTGCTCGGTGCGATGACGCCTGTCGTGACAGCGGAAACAACCCGCGGAATTGGTCTGATGGCCGATATGGTCCGGGTAGGTATCCCAGTAGACCTTCATCGACGGGAAGACATTGTTGGCATAGATCTCGCCAAGCTGCTGCGCTGCCCCGTCGATAGCATCCGGCGAGGCCGTGTGAACATCAGGGTATTCGTTGCGGTAGAACTCATCAAGCGCCGCAGCAATCTGCGTGCGTGCATCATCGTGAGATTCATAGTTGGCCTGCAGCGCAGCCATGCCTTCGCGACGGATGAATGGCAATTCACGGGCGATACGGCCCTCGCGCATCGCCAGGTCGAGCTCCTTATCAGGCTGGCGGTAAATGTGAGTCGGGCGATTATGGCAGTCGACACAGTCCATTTCGCGCCATACGGCATCGTCAGGTGCATCGCCGTTGCGATACACCCGGGTGCTGCCATCGGGCAGGCCCAACTCCACATCGTAGATCGTCTCGCGGGTCGCATCGGACAGGTACCGAATCCTGTTGTTGGGGTCCACATGCCAGTGGATGCCGCGCGAGTTTCGCCCCTGGATACCGCCAACTTTCAGCAGCAGCACCGATTTTGTTTCGGTATTGACTTCGTCTTCCTCGAAGTGCGTTGTCACCCGCAGCTTGTCGCCAACAAACTTCTCCGGCCAGTGACATTGCTCGCAGGTCTCACGCGCCGGACGCAAATCATGAATCGGCGTCGGAATCGGACGGGGATAGAGATCCAGCGCCACTGCAACCAGCTGCCAGGCACCGGTAATCTTTGATTTCACGAACCAGTCGGCACCCGGACCAATGTGGCAGTCCACGCAATCGACCCGCGCGTGCGGTGACCGCTGGAATGCGGTGAACTCGGGCTGCATCACGCTGTGACAGGCCATGCCGCAGAACTCGGTCGAGTCCATGACATGCACACCTTTATAGGTGGCGCCGGCGAGGATGACGATGTTAACCAGCGTCAGCCCCACTACCATTAAGACAATATTGCGAGTACGCGGCTGGTTAAAGTCAATTACCGGCAGTCTGGCTGCCTGCTCAACACCCGCCGCCCGCGCCCTGCGGGCCCGACGCCGCGCCAGAAACACGCCGACCGGTATCAACAACAGACCCAGCACGAATATTCCGGGCAGTATCAGGAACGTGAGGATGCCCAGGTACGGACCGCCGCTGAAACCCATCAGGTCCAGCAGCAGGAAAGTAAGGATCAGTACCGCGCCGGCGGTAGCAATCGTCGAACCGACCAGGCTCAGCCAGTTGCCGGTTACGGCCGCGAGAAAGTCACTGATCAGGCGTGGCGATTTCACTGCTTCATCCCAGCCAGGGAGCCAATACGCTCCAGAATATGGCTACCGCCAGCGCCAGTCCAATGAACAGCGCGGTAAAGCCAAACCACTGTGCGTTGCGCAGCTCTGCCGGCGTCGGCGGCTCAGCCATTGCGGATTCCAGCTCGCCACTGTCGACCAGCCGCTGGTATTCCTTTGGCCGCTCTTCCTTGAGTCGCGCCAGCGGCATGCGCCCGGTAAATATCACCGGGTCCATCGGGAAGCTCTCCGGCCGCATATGCGTGTGGAAAAAATGGAATACAAAAATAAATCCGGTTGCGAGCAGTGCCTCGTCGCTGTGCACTATCTGCGCCGCATTCAGTGTCCAGCCGGGCAGGAAACTCGTGAAGAACTGTGGAAACCAAAGGACAAGACCAGAGCCCCCGATAATGGGTATACCCCAAAACACCGCCATGTAATCGAATTTTTCCCAGTAACCCCAGCGATCTCCTGCCGGCTTTGGCCCGAGATACAGGAAGTAGCGCAGGTTTTTCAGCATATCTGTGATGTCTGACGGCTGCGGCACCAGTGAATTGAAGCCCCACAACAAGCCGCTCTCGCGTCGCCTGACAATTCGGCCAAACATATCAAACAGGTGAAACAGCGCATATCCAAACGTACCAATAGCGGCCAGCCGGTGCAGCGTGCGGGCACCGCCCACACCACCAAAAAAGCCGATCATGGTCTGCGCCCATTCGCTATGGTGGAATTTCAGCGGCAGCCCTGTCGCTGCCAGCAGCAGAAACGTGACGACTACGACCAGGTGTACGCGGATAGTTGTCGACGAGAAACGACGCACATAGGGTCCATCCATCACCGGTCGCGTCGGACGCTCGCCACCGATCAACGCGACCAGCGAACGTTGCAGCCACAGCAGATCGTGCAACGCGAAGAAACCAAACACCACCAGTAATAACCCTGTCATGAACAGCCAGACGTAAAACACCTCCGGGCTGCGCTTACGATCGGTCGGATCACTGTGCGGGTCATAACTTAAAAATGCCGCCGGCGCATCGCCATGACAGTCACCGCAGGTGGCAGCAAGGTTATCGGGATGCACGCTGGAGCGTGGGTCGTCTGCCGGCAGGTTGCGATGTGGTGTATGACAGTCCGAGCAGACTGCGGTCGTGACAAAGCCCAGGTTGCTGGCCTTGCCGTGAAAACCGTCGCGATAAGACTCGTAGACGCCACTGTGACAGCTACCGCAATTTTCCGGGAACGCCAGTCTCGAACCATTCCTTGCCGGGGCATCAACACCGTGCGAGTTGTGGCAGGTGGTGCAGACCGGGGCTTCCGTGTCGCCTGTTGCCCACGCCGCGCCGTGCGCGCTGCCCTGCTTCCAGACTTCGACGACGCGTGTATGGCAGCTGCCGCACATCTCTGGCGCGTTCGCATGCGAAGTTGGCGCTTCGGCTGCACCTGCCGCCACCATGGCGTGGGCATCGCCATGACAATCGGTACATGCAGGCGCGTTATCAAGTGCAGATACCAGCAGCGCGCGGCCGTGCACGCTGGTGAGATAGCCGTCCAGCAGTTCCGGCGGCTCGTCATGACAGCTGCCACAGGACTTGATCTGGTTGACTGCCGCTACCGGTGAATCGGCGCTGCCGTTACCCGGGATTGCATGCGGATCGCCGTGACAGCCGCTGCAGCCGGCATCACCATGAACACTGCGCCCGACAGTGCGGTCTATACGACGATGACAATCGGCGCAGATTTCCGCATCGGTCTGCTGCACCTCGTGCGCCGCCCCGTGGCAATCCGCGCAGGCAAACTCGCGGTGCGCACTGGCCGCGACGTGCGAGCCGGATTCATGACATTGCGTACAGACATCGTCGCCGGCAAGGCTCGCAAGATTTGAACGGCGATGCGGAGCGCGTTCCAGGTTGCTATGGCAGTCGCGGCATTCGAGCCCGGGATGTGCAGGCGAGGCGTGCTGCGTGTCCTCGTGACAGGCCGAACACGGCTCCAGCTCTGCGGCCGCCACAGGCGCCGCGATCAGCAGCAACAGCATCAAGGTCCAGAACGCGCGCATCTGTAATTCGGCGACCACCGGCGTCACGCCAGCAGCCAATTCCCCCATAACCGCTCAGTAACCGCCGCGACCAGCACGGCAGCCCACGTTATTGTTGACTGGCGTAAAAGTGCACCAGCGCTTCGGTGTCTTCTTTACTCAATTTGTCCATCGCTGATTTCATCGATCTGGGTTGCTCGCGATCGCCGGCAGCATATTCCGTAAACGTCCGCCGCAGGTAGCCCATCTGCTGGCCGCCAAGTATGCTGGCATCGTCTTCGGCTACCGTGCCGCCTTCCGTGTGGCATTTCTCGCAGCTGTTGTCATGGATTTCCTTCCCGGCGGCAACCAGCGCCGCATTGGTTTGCTGCTTCGCGGCCACAAACGGCTTGCCGGCATAGTACTGGGCAATGGCCTCCATATCGGCTTCGTTCATTGCTGCGGCAATCTTGCACATGTCGGTAGCCGGCCTGCTGGTGTCACCATGCAGATATTTTGATTGCTGGCACGGGCGCGCGCCGTCAGCATAGACAAACAGCGCATCGGAATGAACAAACTCGGAAATCCCTGCGATGGTCGGCATATCCGTGCTCGTGCTGACCCCGTCCGGCCCGTGGCAACCATCGCACCCGGCAACCATTGCCTGCACGTCGGCTTGGGCCGGGCCCGCAGCCAGGCCACAAAGCATCAACAGGCTGAGCGTCAATCTCACTGGGGTCATTCGTAATCTCCTGCCCGAACTTTAAAAACAGACCTTGGCGGAGCATCCGCCTGGTTGCTGTATCCCATTTTACCCGGCCGGCGCTGGTGGTGATATGCGGATTTATACAGCATGGCGCCTTCTGCCATAATTGGCCACCATGACCATCACCCCAAAGCATAACTGGCTGCACAGCCTGTTCGCCAGCATCGACCGCATGGACGCCGATGCCTTTGCCGGATTCCTCACCGAAGATGGCAGATTTACCTTCGGCAACCAGCCACCCGCCATCGGCCGCGCTGCGGTGCGCGATGCCGTCAAAGGTTTTTTTGCCTCGATCGCCGGGGTGCGACACCGCATCGACCGGGTGTGGGAGGACGAGGACTCGATCGTTTGCCACGGCGAGGTGACTTACGAAAAAATGGATGGCAGCAGCATTACGCTGCCGTTTGCCGACGTTTTCTATTTGCAGGGCGAGCTGATCAGCGATTACCGGATTTACATGGACGTAACGCCACTTTACGCCGAGTCAGGTTGAGCCGGAGAGAGTAATAACATGAATGAACCAACAGTCGCTGCTCTCAGTGGCTCATCCCCCGGCGCCGTTGTGCGTCGCTACTTCCTCGCTACGCGGCCAAAGTTTTTCACCGCCTCGATCCTGCCGGTCCTCGCCGGCACCGCCTGGGGAGCCACCAGCGCCGGGCAGCTTGACCTGGCCGCCGCAATTGTCGCCATGCTTGCGACAGTAGCGGTACAGGCCGCCAGCAACGTTTTTAATGATGTCGGTGACGACCTCAACGGCACTGATCGCAATAATGCCGGACGCATTCATCCGTTTACCGGCGGTTCGCGATTTATCCAGAATGGCATTCTCACGCTGGAGCAAATGCAGCGCTGGGCCAAAATACTGTTTCTGTCTGCCATCGCCCTCGGCTTGATACTCATTTATATGAAGGGCATGGGCGTGCTGTACCTCGGGCTCGCCGGCATGGCGCTGGGGATGCTCTATTCGTTACCGGCAGTGCAATTGAGCGCCCGCGGTATCGGCGAAATGGCGGTAGCGGCGGGGTGCGGAATTCTGCCGGTTTGCGGTGCCGCCTGGATCCAGTCGGGAGCAATCGGGGTCCCGGTGCTGCTGCTGTCCGTTCCGATCAGTTGCTGGGTGGCCGCGATCCTGTTGATCAACGAGGTGCCCGACCGGGACGCCGACGAACAGGCCGGAAAACGCACGTGGCCGGTGCGTTTCGGCCTCGGTACGACGCGCTGGATTTATGTGTTGCTACACCTCGTTGCCGTCGCGGCCGTCGCCGTCCTGGTTGCCTTCGGGGCCTTCCCGTGGTGGACGCTGGTCCTGCCGCTGTTATTGTTTGCCGGCGGCTGGAAAGCGGGCAGCACGATCGTGAGTGACGACGGCGCGGTGCTTGAAACCGGCATCAAGACCACTTTGGCGATACACGCGGTCGGTTCGCTGTGGCTGACGGTGGTTATTCTCGCCGCCAGGCTGTAGCCAGTACCTGCGACTGCCGCAGGCGTTACCTGATTTCGGGCGCAGGCTTTACCAGCGTTGCGTTGACTTCATACCTGGAACCGTCTTCGGCGATAAGTTCCACCTGCCAGAGCTCTTCATCAGGGATAGAAGTGCGCTCGTGACCCGGCAGTTCGCGTTCGTCGTCGACCTGCAGACCCCAGATGCGCACGTGGCGAATACCACCGACCCTCATCGAGCCGCCTTCGAAGCGCTCCGCCAGCATGGCGGACGGCGCATCGCCGGCCCAGACCACGTAGCCGCGTCGCTTGATCGCCTCCAGTTCATCCGGCAGCTTGATATCAGTCATGACGAGTCTCTCCTCGCGGCATCAATACAAAAAGTATCGCAAAAATATCAGCCGGGCGTTCCCGGTTACTTGTCCGCTACGGTAAATGCCGGCGCCGTGAGTTCCTCGCGTATCACCGGCTCCTGTGTTGCCACTGGCTGCGCCAGCTGGTTGCGCCGCACACCGAGCATGTCTGCTACCAGGTCGCGCTTCATCAGCTGGATTGCGCGCGCCGGATCGACCCCTTTCGGGCAGGAACGGCTGCATTCGGCCGCATAATGACAATGGGTAACGCCGTGATGTTGCGCCATTGTTTCCTTGCGCTGTGCAAATCCAGCATCGCGCGAATCGCTGTTATAACGATGGGCCGCTGTCAGCGGCATCGGCCCGAGAAAACCTGCGTCGCTGGCCAGCGTCGGGCAGGCTGCCATGCACACGCCACATTTAATACATGAGGTGAACTGCAGGTAGTCATCGAGCTCCGCGGGTGATTGCTTGAGCTCGCTCCGGGGGCGCGCGGCATCGTGGTCGCGCCGCAGATACGGGCCGATGGCGGTGTGCCGGTCAAACATTGACGTGAGATCAGACACCAGGTCCTTGGCAACAGGAAAATTCCACAGCGCCTCCAGCCTGACCAGATCGTCCTTTACAGCGTGTATTTGCGTATTACAGGCCAGTCCCGGCTGTCCGTTCATCACCATGCCGCAGGACCCGCAGACACCCATGCGGCACGAATGGCGCCACGACAGGCTTGCATCCTGCTTCTCACGTATCTGCTGCAAACCTTCGAGTATGGTCATGCCGGGATGGGTCTCAATAGTGAAATCTTGCCACCAGGTTTCTTGCTGACCGGGCCGGTAGCGGCGAATCCTGAAAATCGTCTGCGTCATCAGCCGGCCCCCTGCGGAAACATGACGGTGACGTAGGAACCGACGGCAAACAGCACGACACCGGCAACTACGCAGGTGGCCGTTATTGCACGCTCTGAGCGTTCACCGGAAAAAAACTCGAGCAGCATCGTGCGCAGGCCATAGAAGCCGTGATACAGCGCCGTTGCCAGCAAGACGATATAAGTAAAGGTGTACGCGTTACTGTGGCCGCGCGCGACCATGTTTTTCCACGCCAGCGGCTCTGGCGTAATGCCGAAGACCGCGGCAAGTATTGCATCGAGATGCATCACGCCCATGTGCGCGCCCAGCAGCAAGAGAATGACCACGGCGCAAACAATGTTGAGCAACCAGTATCCGGTTTCCTGCATCGGTTTCATCCGTGTGGAAAACGCAAAACTTCGAAGCCACCCAGCACGATGAGCACAGCGGTGATGACCATCAGTACGATCATCAGTGGGCGCTGCTTGTGTATGGAGCCACGATAGGGAAACACCGGGTGATCAGGCCGGCCCACTGCGAGCCCAAGCTCGATTAGTATCAGGCGCACGCCGTTAAATGCATGAAACACGAACGCGCAGTACACCAGGTATTCGAGAAACACGAACACGGGCCCCTGTGTCGCGGCCAGCAGGCGCTCCCACGCCTCTTGCCCAAGCAGTCGGGCGCCGGTAAAAAAGACATGCATGGCCAGGAACAACAGCAGGGCCAGGCCGCTGATGCGATGCAGGATATACAGGTAGCCTTCGAAACCTCGCCGGCCGCCAGCCAGCCAGCGCACGATGCCGATATTTTCGCTGCTACGCTCCATCGCCCGATGCTAGTACTTTCTCTCTACCGGTTGCCAGCGCGTGATAGCTACAGGCTTGTAACCAATTGACGGTCCGTCCGGGCCGCGCCTGGCCAGTGTATGACGGAGCCAGGTCTCATCGTTTCGCTCGCTGAAATCGCGCCGGGCGTGTGCGCCGCGCGATTCCTCGCGTGCCAGAGCCGAGCTCATCGCCACCTCGGCCAGGTCAAGCAGGTTTTCCAGCTCCAGGGCATTAACGAGATTGCTGTTGTAGATGCGGCCCTTGTCTTCGATGTGGATGTCGGCAAAGCGCGCACGCAGTTCGCTCAATTTCTCTAGCCCGGCACCAATCCCGTCACCGGTACGGAACACGCCCATATACTCGTCCATCAGGTGGCGCAGCTCGTGGTTGAGTTGATAGGGGTTCTCAAATCCGTCGCGTTGCAGCAAGTCGCCAAAAACACGCTGCTCTTCCGCCGCAACTCTGCTATCCGTTAGTGCCGCCAGAGCTGCGCCGGTCTGTAGAGATTGCGCAATGTTTTCGCCACAGATGCCGCCCCATACCAGGCACTCAGCGGTGGAATTGGTGCCGAGCCGGTTGGCCCCGTGCAGCGACACGCATGCTGCTTCGCCGGCAGCCCATACCCCGTCGATTCCGGTAGCGCCCTCGATGTCGGTAGCAATGCCGCCCATGGAATAGTGTGCGACGGGGCGTACCGGTATCGGCGCATCGATCGGATCAATGTCGACAAATTTCATGCAGAGCTCGCGAATCAGAGGCAACCGCGCGTGGATTTTCTCGGCGCCGAGATGACGCAGGTCGAGATGCAGGTAATCGAGGCCATCGGGCTGACTAAAACCGCGACCCGCATCGATTTCGGTCATCATTGCGCGCGATATGATGTCGCGCGGCGCCAGCTCCATCTTGCCTTTGGCGTAGTCGGCCATGAAGCGCCTGCCGTCGCGGTCCAGCAGGTGCCCACCTTCACCGCGGCAGCCCTCGGTGATTAAAATTCCTGATGGCACCAGGCCGGTGGGATGAAACTGGATGAACTCCATATCTTCCAGCGCCAGGCCAGCGCGATAGGCCATGGCCAGCCCGTCGCCGGTGACCGTCTGCGAGTAGGTGGTAAATCCGTACAGCGTGCCGGCACCGCCACTGGCAATCAGCAGCGTCCTGGCGCGCAGTGCCAGGAATCTTCCGGTCAGCATGTCGATGGCCGTCAGCGCACAAAACCGGCCTTCCTCGACGATGATCGAGGTGACAAACACTTCATCGTAGCGGGTGTAGTTGCCGAACTGCTGCAGCCCGTCGTACAGCGTCTGCATCTCGTGGAAACCGGTTTTGTCGGCCGCCATGGTTGCGCGCGGAAAGCTGTGGCCGCCGAAATCGCGCTGCAGGATGCGGCCATCATCACGCCGCGACCAGGGCAGGCCCAGACGGTCCAGCTCGTAGATCTCCTCTGGCGCCTGATGGACAAAGCGATAAACCACGTCCTGATCGGCAAGGAAGTCGGACCCCTTGACCGTATCCCAGGCGTGCAGATCGAAGTTGTCGCCTTCATCATGTGCCAGCACCGCCCCGGTACCGCCCTCGGCGCAAACCGAGTGCGAGCGCATCAGCTGTACTTTTGACACCAGGCCGATGTCCGCCTGGTCGCCGAGACTACGCGCAATACCCAGCGCGGCACGCAGGCCGGCCAGCCCGGTGCCGAGTATCAGGACATCGTGCGTGACCTGCTCAGTCACTGCTGTTATTGCGACCGTGCTCTACCGGGTCAACTTATCCGGCGTTCGAGAATGAGACTCAATACCAGCAACGTGACCGGCCAGTGACCGACATAGATACCCCAGCGCTGCTTGTGCGCTTCTTCCAGCGCGGCAAGCATGGCCGGATCGGTAATGCCCTGGAGGGCCTGTGTACCCACCTCGGGCGCGACCCACCAGGCAATCCATGACAGTGGAATCGAAATAACGCCAAACCAGAACAGAACATTTACCAGCTGTTTCATCGGATAATCCCCCATACTGGCCCCGGTCGAGGCCATACGACTTGATTTTCCGCCGATACACCGGCGCTTACAACATACGGAATGCCACGATTGACGCGAAAACTGACAATCGGTAATTATTACCCGGCGACAGCTAGTAGCGGCCGTGCTGCTTGTAGACGTAATTTGTCAGCTCCATATGCTGCAGGTTCATACGGTGCAGGATCGCATGGGCTGATCGCATGATCGCGCACATCACCTCGAATACCAGCCGTGGCTCGCGGGTGATCAGGGTCTCAAACCGGTCGCGCCGAAGGCCAAACACCTTGCACTGATACAACGCCCGCAAGCTCAGCGTGTGTGGTTGTCGATCGACGAAACTCAGTTCGCCGCTGATATCTCCCGGGCGAAGGATGTGCAGCGTGACTGCCTCACCCATTCCGGCCTGCTTGACCACCTCCAGCCGGCCATCGAGCAGAACATACAACGAATCGTCGCTGGCACCCTCCTCGATCAGGAACTCACCCTCGGCCAGCTCGCTTGTCGAACCGAGCTCAGCCAGTATCCGGGCCTGCTCATCGGTCAGTTCTGCTGCGAGCGCAGTCTGCTTGAGTTTGTGGTACAGCTCCATGAAACCTCCGGCTGTTACGGGATTATTTCAGCGTACCACCGCGGCGCATGGCCTGCTTTGGTGTTCGGTCGACAAAGAACAGGCCCCAGTGTTTTTCAGCGCCAAGCGGGTTAGCGGGATTACCTTTCCAGGGCTCATCAAACGCCTCGAAGAAAAACACTGTGGTATTGCTGGCCCGCGCCCAGTCACTGAGCTCATTGTAGTAGCGCGCCTGGTTCGCCTCGCTGGCGCGTGCACCAAACTCGCGAGCCGTCGTAGCCCAGCCCGCTTCCAGCACGGCAATCGGCCGGCCCGGTAGTGCTGCACGTACACCCGCCAGGTTTTCCAGGGTGTATGCCAGGCCCTCGTCGATCGTCTTTTCTTCCCACACCGGGTAGGTGTGCACGCCGACAAAGTCGACCTCGCGCGCCAGCAGCGCGCCGTCTTCGCGCCACCACACGTAGTTCTCGGCCACTGTCACTGGCTGTCCAATCGCCCCCTTGGCCTGACGCACGTAGGCAATGACTTTGTCCAGTGGAACCATGTGGTCGTTCCAGCTGACCAGCATCTCGTTGCCGACGTTTACCGCAACAACGATGTCATCGAACTCTTTTGCCAACCCGATACCGCGCTGCAGCTCAGCCAGGTTGTTCTTTGCGTTTTTTGCCAGCACTTCATCGGGAATCGGCTGGTCCAGCCAGGGGCAGCCTTCGTGGTTGCTGAACTCAGCCGACAGCCAGATACCCTGCAGCACTTTCAGTGGCAGGGCGTGGTCGCGAATGAGCTGCAGGGTGGTGCGGCTGTTGTTGCCCGCATCGTAAAGACGAATCAGCCGAAAACCATGAGCAACCAGAATCTGCAGGTCTTCCAGGATTTGCGCATCGCTCGGGTTGACCGCGCCGCTGCCGCGGTCGGGGTGCTGGCCGGCACGAAAACCCGAGTAAGCCACCGCCATGACTTCGCCTGCCAGCAGGGAATTGCGCGGCTCTTTTGGTTGCAATGCACAAGACGCGGCCAGCAGGAGCAGGCCCAGAGATATCAGAATGCGTGACATGGTTTTTCTCAGCCGGACAGTGCCGTCATTGGACTTATATGGCCGAGTCTAGCCGGCAGGTGACTGTAAATATACGTAATGCAGCTACCACAGGATTGCCTGATTCTGAAGTTGCGGTACGCAGCATTGGTACCAGGGGAGGAAAAATGGGCAGAGCGGCAATCCTGGCTTCACT
>JABDJB010000004.1 GCA_013003425.1 Gammaproteobacteria bacterium
CGTCGACGGCAACACCGTGTGGCTGATTGCTGGCATGGGCCAGCAGCTGGCGCAAACGCTCCAGATCAGCAAAGTCTGCCCGCAGCTGAAACCGGTGATAACGCAATCGCGCAAGTTTGACCAGCAGTTGCTCGTTGTAACGCCTGTCGAGCAGTGGCTGTATCGCCTCGATCTGACTGTCGAGGTTAGCGGTGTATACCGCCCCCGACGTAGTGGGGTAAGAATCAGCGTCAGCCGGCCAGCCGGGCCCGATCATCTGCCTGGCCTGTTCAAGCTCTGCGGCCCACGAAAAGCCGGCAGTGTCCGCCATGCTGCAACCCTGCAGCAGGCAGCAGACCACCAGCAG
Source organism: Gammaproteobacteria bacterium (assembly GCA_013003425.1). Taxonomy (NCBI): domain Bacteria; kingdom Pseudomonadati; phylum Pseudomonadota; class Gammaproteobacteria; species Gammaproteobacteria bacterium. Next base: position 347 of record JABDJB010000004.1, read on the forward strand.
CAGCGGCTTTGTCAGAGCAGGAAACGAGGCCCGGGCACCAGCCGGGGCCTCGTCAGTTAACGATATCAACGCGTGCTCAGCGAATCAGTTCGGTTCACCCAAAAACGGAAAGGTGCTGAGGAATGCACTGTCATTGTCGACAAAATCGGAAACCCCCGGGCCAACGACGGCGCCAAACGTATCATCGATTACGTCGCGCTCGAGGGTACGTCCGCCGCATTGAGGCAGTCCAAGCTCAACCGCCAGGTATGCGTCGCAGTCCGGGCTGCGGACATCGATTATCAGGCGGTCATCAACCAGCACTGACGCCAGCACCATTGGCGGCAATAAATTATTGCCGGTGATGCCATCAAGCGTATCAAGTGCCGCCAGATTGCCGGCAATCTCCTTCTCGAACAGGCCTGACCACATGCTGATGTCTGCTGACTGGTTGTAACGATCCTTCAGGCCGGTGGATGCAAGCAAATCGATCAGGGCCGTTGTGATGCCGGGACGACCAGTGCGATCGATCTGTCGCAACCCACGCAACTGGGCAGGCGCCCGTGATGCGCGGCGGAAATCGCGGTCGTCATCATCGTCATCTGCATCATCGTCATCTGCATCATCGTCGCCGTCATCATCGTCATTTCCGTCATCATCATCGTCGCCACCGTCATCCACCGGGCGACGTCGCGCTGTGGAGACATAATACTTCAGCACGCTGCCCTCGCCGCTCGCCAGCAAAACCGAGGCATCTATCCCCATTACTATTGCCAGCACGTTGGCACCGGCAAAAGAGTTAATGCCGGGGTCGGTAAATTGCGGTGTCAGCGTCGCGACGGTTTGTGCAAACGCAGCCCCGTCGAAAAAGAACGGGTCATCACGCAACCCGGCATACAGGCGCACCGCGCCAGATTCGATAATCTGTTCGACACGCCCTTTGACCTTGATGCCGCCACCGGAGCAGTGAATCTTTTTGCCCCCGGGAAACCGGCACGTGATAATCAGTTCAGGCGAGCTCGGATCCGTATTTTGCAGGTGAAAGCGATACAGCACAGCTTGAGAGAATTGTGAACTGCTGGTGGCAAAGGGCAGAAAAGTGGCCGCCAGGATTACTTCGCGTGGATTGTTTGGATTAACAAACGCATAGATATCAGCCAGGTCAGCCACCGGGTCGATAGAGACCAGTGGCGCGTCGCCGTGATCCGCTGCGTGGACAGGCAGCACCAAAGCCAGTAGCAATATGATCAGGCCTCTGCTTGCAGTACTCATACTGTTCTCCCCGTGAATCTGCAGTTTCCTCTGCATGTGAATCAGAAATCGTGTGCCGTCGTTAAACGACAACTTACTTATTCCTCTTAGTATAGTCAGCATATCCGACAACGTCATGTGCCCCGCAGCCAGCTGTTTTGGCACTGTTTATCGGGCTTCGCAGGGCAATGCTGCCGGTTTGTCGAGCCCGCGCGTCTTTGTTCGACGTCTCGTCGTTCAGACTTTTCGTCGAAGTCGCAGCAGGCCGGGCCAGTCCGGACAACTTCAGGACCCAGGGTGCCGGGACCGCAGCAAGGCAGTACCCGAGATCGATCAAGGCCGATAACAGCTCGGTTTCTGCCGGCCATTGTTCGCCGCAGCAATCCGGCTGAAAACGACCCGGTGCGGATCACGAGTTATTGCTAATCCTGGAATCAGTCCGAAGATTGCAGGACAAGGTCCCAGCGCAGTCATGACGCTTCGCCTACACTCAAAGGTGAAACAAACCAAATCGGATGCTCATGAAACCACCGGCTGACTGGTATGACATACCAGTTGATGCGGACCAGGTTTTATTGATTGCGAGAATAAATCCGTGAGGAGTTACATCATGTCTTTGAAGACCCTGTTGCTGACGCCGCTCGTTCTTGGTTCCGTCATAAGCCTGGTTTCTGCCAACAGCCACGCGAACCTGCTCACGAACGGTAGATTTGAGATGCCTGATACACCCGCCGAGACCCTCTGCGCCTCCGGTTCTTTTTCTGTACCCGGCTGGGGCTGTTTCAATGGTTCCTTAATTGTCGGCCCGGGTGCCACCTTCGGGGCGCCAGTTTCACATGATGACGGGGGCAGCCAATCCCTGAAGCTTTTCGGTTTCGATGGCGGGGCCGACCAGTTTGTACCGGTGACCGCAGGCACGACCTACGAAGCCTCGGTTTGGGCGATGAACTTCTCTGCTGATCCTTTCAATCACCTCGCGTTGTTAGCGCTTAATTTCCTGGATGCTGACAGTAATGTCCTGGGAGAGATTTTTTCGGCCGTGGGTCAGATTGGCGGTGACGACAGCTTTCAGCAGTTGGCTACCCGGGATGGGGCAGAGGTTTCAGACTGGACGCGTCTATCGGTCATGGGTCAGGCACCTGCGGGTACAACCACAGCCAAAGTTCTGCTACTTCACGTCTTTGATGAAGCTAATGCTAATCCAGCCAGCGCAATATACTTCGATGATGCCAGCCTCACGATCGCCCCTGTGCCTGATTCTGATGCTGATGGCGTAACAGATTCCACCGACAACTGCACGCTGGTGGCCAATGATGATCAGCGGGATACGGACGGCGATGGCATCGGCAACGCCTGCGATCCCGACCTGAACAACGACTGCACTGTGGATTTACTGGACCTCGCCAGCTTCAGAACCGTTTTTCTTACCGGTGATGCAAACGCTGATCTGAACGGCGACGGCACGGTCGATCTTTTCGACCTGGCCAGAGTCAGGCAGTTATTTCTGCAACCGCCTGGGCCCAGCGCCACCGGCTGCACACCGGGACGCTAGCCAGACCTATCGACCATTGCACTGGCCTGGTCAGGTCTACGTATTACTCGTTGCGTTACGGGGCGACTCAGACGAACGACTGGGTTGGCTCGCTCTCGGCCGGTGAAGAGTCGCGGCTGAAGCCGCTCCCACTGGCTATTGACCTGCGCATGTGCAATGTCGGGTTTTGGCCGATTGCGGAAGTTCGCGATTTCCCTAAAGCATGCGAATAGGAAGTATTAAAGCCCTACCGAAAGTAAGTGACCGGGATCCATGGTTCCTGGTGCAGCCCTTCTATCCTCAAGGCGGCTAGCGCTGGAATGACTACAGAGAGGGATATCACAACCGTCGCAGCAACACGCCAGCTGCACCGAAACCGCACTAGCCTGTTTATGTTCATCATTTTTGAAGCCCCGGAGATAAGCATTAGCCGCAAAAATCACCACCGAACAGGCCCGGCATTTCAAAGGCTGATAGATGTTGGTACGGGTGATTTCCCCCACGAGAGCCGTGTTTCTCGACTCAGTCTGGCCGGCAGTTGCAGTTTCAGGTGGTTTGGCCGCGCAGCTTGCCAATCATGCGGGCAACATAGTGTGGTGAGCGGGTATAGGGCGCCAGTACAGCGTAGATAGCGGGCACGGCAAACAAGGTCAGCACGGCAGAAATCGCAACGCCGAAGACGACAACAATACCAATAGGCTGACGTGACTCTGAGCCCGCGCCGGTAGCCAGTAGCAGTGGCAATGCACCGAAGGTGGTGCAGGCCGATGTCATCAATATGGGTCGGAGACGAATCGTAGCGGCCTCAGTTACCGCATCGGCCAGCGACTTGCCACGATCACGCAGCTGATTGGCAAACTCGACGATGAGCACACCATTCTTGGCGGCCAGACCAATCAGCAATATGGCGCCGATCTGGGTGAACACATTAATACTCGAGCCGTAGGCATAAAGTCCCAGCAGCGCACCGGTCAAAGCCAGCGGCACCGTAATCATGATAATCACCGGGTGAATAAAACTCTCGAACTGCGCGGCCAGCACCAGGAACACAATCAGTAATGCCAGACCAAAGGTCAGGTACAGCGATCCGCCGGTTTCCTGAAATTCGCGACTCTCGCCATCCCAACTGATCCGCGCGCTGGACGGCAACACCTCTCGCGCTCGGGCGCCGAGCGCCGCGACCGCGTCGCCCAGTGACACGCCCTCAGCAAGACCGGCTTCGATAGTGATTGAACGCATGCGGTCAAAACGGTTCAGCTCATCCGGACCGGCAACTTCATTCAGTGTGATCAGATTGGCCAGCGGGATCAGCTGACCATTACTGGCAGATCGTACATAAAGGTTTGACAGGTCATCCGGGCTGGCGCGATCGGCGTCTTCACCCTGAAGGATCACGTTGTACTCACGGCCGCGGTCGACGTACGTCGTTACGATGCGTGATCCGAGCATGGTTTCCAACGTGCGACCAATGGAAGACAATGAAACACCCAGCGCCGCGGCCCGGTCGCGATCAACGGCAATCCGCATTTGCGGCTTGCGCTCCTGATAGTTGGAATCCGCGTTGACCAGTTCCGGCATGTCGCCAATTGCAGCCATGATGAGGTCACGCCACTCCTGCAGCTGCACGTAATCGGGCCCACCCAGCACCAGCTCAACCGGGCGGCCATCACTGCGTATGCCCAGGCTCGAAGGGGTTATTGCGTTCGCGCGTACACCGGGCAGCTCGGCAAGCTTGCTGCGCAACCGCGACGCGATTGCCTCAGCATCCTCTTCTCGCTGCTCCCATGGCTTGAGCAGCACAATCAAACGTGCGCTATTTACGCCGCCAGTACCACCCCACCCTGCCGGCAACCGCGTCAACACGCGTATTACCGGGCCGTCGCCAATCTCTTCCATCACCATGGCCTCAGCCTGGCGTGCATAACGGTCGGTGTATTCCATGCTGGCCCCTTCCGGACCCCGCATGGTGGCGAAAAATACGCCGCGATCCTCTTTTGGTGCGTACTCTGCGGGCAATGCACCAATTAACACCGCCGATGTGGCACCGACCACAAGCGCGCCCGCCAGTGTCAGCCACGGGTGCCTGACAACATGAACCAGAATGGCGCGGTAGCGACGCGACAATGCACGAAAAAACCTGTCGACCAGTCGCGCGAGACCTGATTTTTGCTTTTGAATCGAAAACAGACGCGAAGTCATCATCGGCGTTAGTGTCAGCGCGACTATGCTGGAAAAAATCACTGCCGCAGCCAGCGTGATACCAAACTCGCTGAACAGTCGTCCGACGTCGCCACGGATATAACTCAGAGGCACAAAAACCGACACCAGGACCAAAGTCGTTGCGATGACCGCAAAACCGATTTCCTTTGCGCCCTCCAGTGCGGCGAGCAAAGGCTGCATTCCATCCTCGATACGCCGATAAATGTTCTCAAGAACAACAATCGAATCGTCAACCACCAGCCCGATGGCCAGCACCAGCCCCAGCAAGGTGAGTATATTGATGGTGTAGCCAAGTGCGCCCATAACCATAAAGGTCGCGATCAACGACACAGGCACGACGACGGCGGGCACCAGCGTTGCGCGCAAGGTCCCGAGAAACAGATAAATAACAATCAAAACCAGCAAAATGGCAAAGCCCAGTGCTTTGACCACTTCGTTCATCGATGCCTCAATGAACTCGGCCCGGTCGTAGTTGACTTCCAGTCGCATTCCCGGCGGCAAGTCAGGCTGCACCCGTTCTGCTTCCGCACGCACACCACGCGAAACTTCGACGGTATTTGCCGTCGACAACTGCTCGATGGCCAGACTCACGGCCGGTATGGCATTGGCCCGGGCAATACTGCGTTCGTTTTGCGCGCCGACTCGCACATCGGCCACTTCTGCCAGACGTACCAGCTGACCGTCAGCACCTCGACCCACGACCAGGCGACTGAAATCCTCTGCTGTCGTGTAGCCGGTATCTGTACGCAACGTGAACTCGCGCTGGCGCGACTCCAGCCGGCCGGCCGGCAGCTCGACGTTTTCTGTGCGCAGTGCAGACTCGATATCCGCTACAGTCAGGGCGTGCGCCGCCAGCGCCTCGCGGTCAATCCAGATTCGCATCGCATAGCGACGCGCGCCGGAGATACGCACTCGTGCCACACCTGCAACGGTCGAGAATCGGTCAGTTAAATAACGTTCGGCGTAGTCGGTGATCTCCAGGCCCGACATTTCATCCGAAGTCAGGTTGAGAAACATCACCGAGCGCGTGTCATTATCGACTTTAGCAATCTCCGGCGGATTGGATTCTTCCGGCAGGTTGTCAACAACGCGTGCAACCCGGTCGCGGACATCGTTGGCAGCTTCGTCAACATCCCGTTCCAGGCTGAACTCGATTCTGATATCAGATTGCTCATCGCCGCTTTGCGACGTCAGTTTTTCAATGCCTTCCAGTCCGGCAATCTGATCCTCGATAATCTGGGTGATTTTGGTCTCGACAACCTCTGCCGATGCGCCCCGGTAGGTTGTTTCAATTGAGACCACCGGTGGATCAACGTCCGGATACTGCCGTACCGGCAGGTTAGCCAGTGCCGCCAACCCAAGAATAACCAGTAATAACGACACCACGGTGGCAAACACCGGGCGACGCACCGAAATATCGGAGATGATCACCCGCCGCTTACCTGCCTTTGCAGCACCTGCACGGGTTTGCCCGGTCGGGCTTTTTGCGTGCCTTCGGTGATAACGCGCTCGCCGGCGCTCAGGCCTTCCAGCACCTCAACATCGCCGGGCCGGCGTCGCCCGGTGCGGATCTCCCGTTTTTCAACCACGTCATCCATGCCAACGACAAAAACAAACTGACGGCTCTGCTCCGGCACTACCGCCTCCTCCGGGATAGTCAGCGCCTTCACATCCTCTTTAAGCAACGTCACGGTCAAAAACATACCCGGCCGCAGTTTGCCGTCGGGGTTGGCTACCACCGCTCGCAATGTGATTGTCCGGGTTACGGGATCGACACGCGTATCGACCGACGACACCACGCCGTTGAACTGCTCGTTCAGGTAAGCCGCACTGATCGCTGACACGGTCAGACCCTCCTGCACCCTTGCCAGCACGGTTTCGGGTACAGCAAAATCCAGTTTGATCGTGTCGGTATCGTCGAGCGTTGTAATAATGGTATCCGGACCGACTAACGAACCAGGACTGATACGGCGCAGCCCGAGGCGCCCGGCAAAGGGCGCGCGCACGACTGTATCGTCAAGGCGCGATTTTGCCGCGTCGAGTAATGCGCGATCTGCATCACGGCGAGCAGTAAGCTGCTCGATTTCCGACGCCGATACTGCCTTGGATCGGAACAGTTCCTGCGCCCGGCGCAGCTGGCTACCTGAATCGACCAGTGTTGCTCTTGCCGCAGCCACGGCAGCAAGAGCCTCAGTGTTCTCCAGTTCGACCAGCACTGCCCCGGCTTCGACACGCTGCCCTTCTTCGAAGCGTATCGCAGAGACGCTTTCGACAACTTCCGGCCGGATGTCGACCGACTCATTGGCACGTGCGTTGCCCAGTGCTTCGACGGTGAGCGGGAATTGCTGGATCGCCGCTTCAGCGACCACAACGCCAGGGCCTTCAGCCGCACCAGCTGCCCGGCAGGCCAGAAAAAACAGAACTGTAAGAAATCGCCACATGCTGTTGCACAATAACCCGCAAGGTTCAGCAGTCTACACAACCGGCTGTAATCCGCCCAGCTATTGCATCTTGACGACGCCCATAGCAAAACGGCGGCCCGAAGCCGCCGTTTTTCCATCGATTTTCCGCCGCTCAGTGTCGGTGACTTTCTCACCAAGCCCGGCGCCGACCGTTGACGGCCGACTCATCAACCTGCTTGCCTGGGTCGAGGACGACCAGGGTGAGCAGGCGCGGGCTGGCGAGGCCTACCTGACCGGCTGTATTGAGGAACTGGATGTCGACTGCGACGGCGTAAGGGCAGCAGCGATAATTGTCTCGTCGTTCCCAAACCGCCACAGCGTCGTGGTGGGAGGGCAATTCAATGAAACACACGGGCAATATTCGGTGGTAAGTGGTGGCTCAGGCGACAGCGCTACCGGCTCGCACGACTGGGTCGCCGGTAATGGCGGCTTCCAGGATTATTGAAGTTTCAAGGGAAACCGGGGTCGAATCGCAGAGTGAAACATGCGGTTCGACTCCTGTTCTTATAGGGACGGTCGTAGGAGCGGCTTCCAGCCGCGACCCTAAAATTACCGTTCCGCATCAGGCCGCATCAGGCCGTAGGAGATTCTATGGCGTTGGGCAAGCCTCCATTGGCTGTTTTCGGAATGTTGTCTGATCGCGCAGCAGGGCGAAGGCGATGCGGGCCAGCTTGCGCGCCAGGATGACATTGGCGGCGATCTTCG
>JABDJB010000005.1 GCA_013003425.1 Gammaproteobacteria bacterium
ATTGTGACAAAGAATCTCGGTCTGACCCCGATATTCGTGACCCCGATATTAGCCAGTTAACCGGAACGCGTTTGTGGCAAAAAAAACTGGTCTGACGCCGATATTCTTTCTTGCTGTCTTTATGGCCTGCCCAGTGCATAGTCTTGCGCAAGCGATTCCCGTCGAGTTAAAGCAGACTGACAAGGGCTGGCAGCTTTATCGCGGCGGCGAGCCTTATTTCATCCGTGGTGCCGGCGGCGACGGTGCACTGGAGCAGCTGGCAGCCGCCGGCGGCAATTCAATACGTACCTGGGGCGCCGGGGATCTCGACGCCCGGCTGGATGCGGCGCACGCGCTGGGTATTTCCGTCACCGTTGGTATCTGGCTCGGCCACGAGCGTCACGGCTTCGATTACAACGACCCCGAACAGGTACGGCAACAGCTGGCAACGGCGCGCGAGGCCGTGCTGCGATACAGGGATCACCCGGCGTTGTTGCTGTGGGGCATCGGCAACGAAATGGAAGGCTTCGAGTCCGGCGACAACCCGGCAATCTGGCAAGCCGTCAACGAGGTTGCCGCGATGGTCAGGGAGCTGGATCCGCATCACCCGACCATGACCGTGACCGCCGAGATTGGCGGTGGTCGTATCAGGGCGGTCAACGACGCGCCGGCGATCGACCTGCACGGTATCAATTCCTACGGTGGCGCGCCGTCGCTGCCTGAACGCTATCGCGCCGGCGGCGGCACCAAGCCGTATGTAATTACCGAGTTCGGCCATCCCGGGACCTGGGAAATTCCGAAAAACGAGTGGGGCGCACCACACGAACTGACCAGCACCCGGAAGGCGGACTACTACCGGCGCAGCTACCGGCAGGGCGTGCTGGACGCCCCCGGCCTGGCGCTGGGTTCCTACGCCTTTGTCTGGGGTTACAAGATGGAGGCAACGGCGACCTGGTTCGGCATGTTTCTGCCCGATGGTTCACGGCTTGGCGCTATCGATGCGCTGACGGAGCTGTGGTCCGGCAAGCCACCGGCCGATCGCGCACCATTAGTCGAGCCGCTGGTCGTCGACGGTTCGCCGCAGGTGAAACCGGGTGCGAGGGTGAGTGTTAAAGCGGCTGTCAGCGATCCCGAGGGCGGCGTGCTGCAGGCACACTGGGCGCTGCGTGCCGAGTCGGACGAATACATGACCGGCGGCGACTTCCGGCCGATGCTGCCGGATATTGAGGGCGCCCTACTTGAAGGCGATTCCGGCGGCGCAGTGCTGCGCATGCCGCAAGACCCCGGTCCTTACCGGTTGTTCCTGTATGTAAAAGACGAAGCAGGCAATGCCGGCACAGCGAATGTGCCGTTGCTGGTAAAAGGCAAGGTGCGCACGCGCTTTCCGGTTTACGTCTATCACGACAGCCTCGAGGGCATGCCGTGGGTGCCGTCGGGGTGGATGGGCGCGACCGATGCGCTGACTATGGACGGCGATCACACCGACAATTGTCATGACGGCAGTGCCTGCATACGCATTCATTTTGACGGTCCGGCCGGCTGGGCCGGTATTGCCTGGCAGCATCCGCCCAACAACTGGGGCGACATGGAGGGTGGTTTTGACCTGAGCGGTGCGAAGTACCTCGAACTGTGGGCGCGCGGCGAGTACGGTGCCGAAAAAATGAATATCGGCGTCGGTCTGGTGGAAAAAGACAAGCCGTACCCGGATTCTGGTAAAAAATCCGTGGATGGCATCGTGCTGGGCAGCGAATGGAAACGTTACCGCATCAAGGTCAGCCGGCTGGACATGTCGAGTATCAAGACCGGTTTTGTGATCGTATTCAGCGGCGCGCGGCGGCCGTTTACTATTTACCTGGACAGTATTCGCTTTGTGCGCTGAGCGCTGCAACAGGTATTTGTCGACGCGGGCCGATGCGGGCAAACTACGCGGCAATGACTCACGCTTCCGCGTGAGCTGCATAACAAAGACTGTGAATTGCCCAAGGACAGATTGATTGAAAGACCATGCTGTCGAGCGGCGCGTAGCCGACCTGCTGGCCCGGATGACCCTGGAAGAAAAGGTCGGGCAAATGAACCAGGTGCATACCGAGGGTCCGTCCGCGCCTGATCACCTGCGTCATGCGATCCAGTCAGGACAGGTCGGCTCGGTCCTGAACCTCGTCGATATTGGTGCTGTCAATGAACTGCAGCGTATTGCAGTCGAGGAGAGCCGGCTGGGCATCCCGCTGCTGGTCGGTCGCGACGTCATTCACGGGTTCAAGACGATCATGCCTATCCCGCTGGGCCAGGCGGCCAGCTGGAACCCGGAAATCGCGCGTGCCGGTGCCCGCGTTGCTGCGCAGGAAGCAGCAACGGTCGGAATAAACTGGACCTTTGCGCCGATGATCGACGTAAGCCGCGACCCGCGCTGGGGCCGCATCGCCGAGGGCTTTGGCGAAGACGCCTACCTGGTCAGCGAATTTGCCGCGGCGGCAGTGCACGGGTTCCAGGGGGCAGACCAGACCGCTGCCGGCTCCATCGTCGCCTGCGCCAAGCATTTTGCCGGCTACGGTGCCGTGGAGAGCGGTCGTGATTACGCAACGACCAACGTTTCCGAATACGAGCTGCGAAATTATTACCTGCGACCGTTCAAGGCTGCCGTGGATGCCGGTGTGGGCACGCTGATGGCCTCGTTCAGTGATATTAACGGCGTACCGGCAACCGCGAACGAGTTCCTGATGAGCCGGGTGCTGCGCGACGAGTGGGCGTTCGACGGTTTTGTCGTCAGCGACTGGGATTCGGTTCGACAGCTGGCCATTCACGGGCTGACCGAAAACGACCGCGAATCGGCCGTCGCCGCCGTGACTGCCGGGGTCGATATGGAGATGTTTGGCCAGTCGTACCTGCACCACGTGCCGGAGCTGGTTGCAGAAGGACACATCGATATCGCGACCATCGACACGATGGCGGCAAATATCCTGCGGGTGAAGGTACGCCAGGGTCTGTTCGAAAATCCCTACACCGACCCGGCAGCACTGCCCGGTATCGGCAGCGAGCACGCCCTGGACACGGCTCGCGAAGCAGCGCTGCAGAGCGTGGTGCTGCTGAAGAACGACAACGATGCACTGCCGTTGTCGGCGGAAAAACTGGAATCGGTTGCCATTATCGGGCCGCTGGCTGACGCACCGTACGAGCAGCTGGGCACGTGGATATTCGACGGTGACCGCGAGCTCGCTATAACACCGCTGCAGGCGATCCAGGACGGCTATCGCGACCAGCTCAGCGTTCGCTATGTGCGTGCGATGGAAACCAGCCGCAGCCGCGCGACGCACGCTTTCGATGAGGCAGCCAGCGTCGCCGCTGACTCGGATGTGGCGATCCTGTTCCTGGGCGAAGAGTCGATACTGTCGGGCGAGGCCCACTCACGTGCCAGCATCGATTTGCCTGGCGATCAGGCAGACCTGGTGCGTCGTGTGCGCGAAGCCGGCAAGCCGGTAATCGCGGTGATCATGGCAGGCCGCCCGCTGACGCTGACCAATATCATCGACGACGTTGATGCGGTCCTGTTTGCCTGGCACCCCGGCACGATGGGCGGGCCGGCAATTGCCGATTTGCTGTTCGGTGTAGCGTCACCGTCGGGCAAACTGCCGGTAACCTTCCCGCGCATGGTTGGGCAGATTCCTATCTACTACAACCAGAAAAACACCGGCAAGCCGGCGTCGGCGGAAACAATTGTGCATATCGACGACATTGACCAGCATGCGGCACAAACTTCGTTTGGCATGAGCTCTTATCATCTGGATGCCGGTCTTTTGCCGCTGTTTTCTTTCGGTCATGGCCTGTCGTACACGCATTTCCAATACAACAACCTCAGGCTCAGGGAGGCCGGGATTCGGCTGGGCGACACGCTTCACGTCAGCGTCGACCTGACCAATAGCGGCAAAACGGCCGCCACGGAGGTGGTGCAGCTGTACGTGCGTGATCTGGTTGGCAGCGTCACCCGGCCGGTGAAAGAGCTGAAGGGCTTCCAGCGGGTACACCTTGAGCCAGGTGAGACAGTCGTCGTGGAGTTTGCGCTGCATACTGACGCGCTGGCGTTTTACGGCCGCAAAATGCAACTGGTAACGGAGCCGGGCAGGTTTCACCTGTGGGTGGGCGGCAGTTCCGAAGCCGAACTGACCGGCGAATTTCAGATCGTCGAATAAAGGGGTACAGGATATGCAGCCGGGCACGCGTTTCACAGCGACCGTTGCGCTGATTGTTGCGCTCGGCGGTTTTCTAATGGGTTTCGATGCCTCGGTGATCTCCGGCGTCGTCGGCTTTATCGAAACCGAGTTCAGCCTCAGCAAGATTCAGCTTGGCTGGTCGGTCGCCTCGCTGACCCTGACCGCCACGCTGGCGATGCTGGTGGCGGGACCCTTAAGTGACCGGATGGGGCGCCGGCCGGTGTTGAAGATTGCCGCGGTTCTGTTTGCGCTATCGGCGGTCGCCTCGGCGCTGGCGCCGAATTTCATCACCCTGGTAATTGCCCGCATGATCGGCGGGCTGGGTGTGGGAGCAGCATTGATCATCGCGCCGATGTATATCGCCGAACTGGCGCCGGCGGCAGTGCGTGGTCGCATGGTGTCATTCAATCAGCTCAATATCGTCATTGGCATATCGGTGGCGTTTTTCAGTAATTTCCTGATCCTGAAGCTTGGTCAGTCGGACCTTGCCTGGGCTGAGTCACTGCGGCTGGGGGAGTGGGGCTGGCGCTGGATGCTGGGTGTGGAGGCGCTGCCGGCGGTTGTCTACTTTGCAGCCTTGCTGTTTGTGCCCGAGAGTCCGCGCTGGCTGGCTATGCAGGGCCGCGAAGACGAGGCGCTGCAAATACTGCAGCGGGCGAGCGGCCCCGACCAGGCCCGTGCCAGCCTGGCCGAGGTGCATGACAGCGTAACGGCGGGGCAGAACCAGAAAACGGTGCCCATTGGCGAGTTGTTCCG